>NZ_CP107843.1 GCF_036346855.1 Streptomyces europaeiscabiei | reverse complement strand
CACCAGGCGCCGTAGACGATGCGGTCGTCGGGGTAACGGACGCCTGTGCGGGGCCGGTGCCAGCGGGACATGCCCCGGGTGCGGACGAAGCGGGGGCCCTCGGTGAGGGCTTCGGTGGTGAGGTCGACTTCGCTGCGGGTGGTGGGCGGGAAGAGGGCAACCACGGTGCGGCTCCTTCAGGCGGCTTCGCGGAGCGCGGCGAGGAGCCGTTCGCGGTTGTCCCGCTGCTGGTCAGGGGAGAGCGGGAGCCGGCCACCGTCCGGGGGCTGGTAGTCCTTGACGCGGCCGGTGGGGACGGCCTCGGCGTACAGCCGTTCCAGGGCGGTGGTGTCGCGGCGGGTGGGCGCGTTGGGGCGCTGCAGGCAGCGGCGGGCCCAGCTGATGTGCTGCGGGGACATGCCGGTGCGTTCGCGGATCTCGGCGTTGTTGAAGCCCTGGTGGATGAGTTCGGCGACGTCGGCTCGGATCTTCATGCGTCCTCCCAGCTGCGGGCGACGTCCAGGGCGCGGCCGAGTGCCGAGGCGAGCGGCAGGCGCTGCGGCTCCGGTACGTGCACCTGCGGCTGCGCCTCCACCGCCTCCGGGTCCTCCGACAGGATCAGCAGCATCCCGCCCCCACCGAACGCCACCAGGTCGCACCACACGCCGATCAGCGTCTCGTAGGACCACATCTGGTTCCCGGTGAGCGCGTCGATCATCGCGGGCAGGTCGGTGGTGAGGATGCCGGCCTCGATGGGCTCGGCACCGGGCGCGGTGATGCGCACGTACACCTCGGCCATGCCGGGGTCTTCGCGGAGGCCGGCGGGGATGACGGTGAGCGTCGTCCCGGACGTGTCGGTGTAGTCCCAGGGCTGGGGGGTGAGTTCGGCGAGGACGGTGTTGAGGGCGTCACGGAACTCGGTCATCGAGGGCTCCTCGGTGCGTGGTGGGGCGTTTGTCCAGGGTGGCGCTGGTCGGCGCAGACGTTCCCCCGGCCGCAGTGCAGGCCGGGGAACGAGGGGGTTCAGGCGTAGCGGTTCATGTCCTGGCAGTGCTGCAGGAAGGCAGGGGTGACGCGGAGAGTGAAGTCCTCCCAGCTGTCGGCCATCCAGCGCATACGGCCGCCGTCCTGGCGGCAGTAGTCGTGGGCGTCGCAGACGGCGCGGAAGCAGAGGCCGAGCCGGTTGGGGGCGACGGTCTCCACGGTCAGGCCGTCCAGGGTCTGGGGGAGGGGGGCCGTTTTGGTGGTGGTGTTCTGCATGGCTGCCTCCCTGGGGTGTGTACAGAGAGAACAGTAATCCATAATCCATTGCGTCGCAATGGCATTGCGTGGAGTGTGGGTCCCAGGGCATGAAGAAGCCCCCGAACCGTCACGGTCCGGGGGCTCCCCCCAGCTTGCCCCTCACCGGGAACAGAAGCGGGTCATGGGGGCGCTCTCAGGTCGGCCACGCACAGCGGGCCACCACCCACACTCTCACCACCCACTGACACTGGTCCCCCGTCAGAGGGCTCAGGCGTCTGGCGCGGAGGCCTCCACCGTCAGCGTCACCGACCCGTCGTCCTCGTCCTTCCAGTCCACGACGACGCCCTGGAGCATCACGTCCTCGTCGCTGCGCCACCGGATCGGCGCGCCCACCGCCTGCTCCTTCGTCGCGGTCTTCCGGAAATCAGGGCCCATCGGCAGGGTGAAGCGGACGGGTCCGTCGTCAGTGGTCTCAGGCATGGCTGCTCCCTTGCATTGTCGGCAGATGCCCTCACTGTTCCAGCCGACACCGACAATCGAAGAACCAGATGGTTAGGTCTTCTTCGGCAGAATCTGATACCGGGGGCAGCGCTCCGGATCACCCCACGACGCGGTATGCGGCTCGGTCGACCCGCACCACGGACACGGCAGGACCGGCCGGGCCGCGGCTCCCTCGATGCCGCAGTATCCGACCTCCCCGTACTCCTCGTTGGCGTACACGACGACCGCCTGGCGGCCGCACGTGCACAACTCGCCCGGCTCCGCAGGCCGCTCACGGCTGACGCTCATCAGTCGCTCTTCCCCGCGCTCCATGCCGTGTGCAGGAACTCCGGATGGCTGTCCCACAGACGAGCCGCCCGCGTCAGCGCCCACCACGCACCCCGTGCCTGGTGGGCGGACACCCCAGGGCTTCGGTAGTCGTACAGGGCGGCCACCCCTGCTTCGGCCAGCGCGTCAGCCATGTTCGCCAGCTCGTGGGCCACATCAGTGAAGCGAGTCGGCGAATGCTCATCCATCCAGCCAGTGACCTTGCTGCGGTGCCCGTCCAGGTCTGCCTCGGGGAACTTGCCGGACGCGATGTCCACCCGCACCGTGACCCCGTTCTGTCGGTAGTAGTCCATCACGCCCGCCTCGCCAGCCTCTTCCAGACTGCGCCGACGGAGGAACTGGGCGATCTCTCGTAGGCCTTCGGCGGTAGGCGTGTAGTCGTCCGTGCCGGGCTGATCGGCTGGCTGGTCCACGGTGTTCCTTCTCGAGAGCGTTGTCGGCAGACATCAGTGTTTCAGGCGGAGCCTGTGGCGTGGGCGGGATCAGCGGTCCTCGGCTGCCGCCATCTCGCGCAGTCGCTCGACGACCGCACGGCAGTCCGATACCGCGCGGTGGTCTCCGCCGTACAGGGGCTGCCAGGCGTAGTTGCCCCAGTAGTCCGACCAGTCCCCGTACCAATTCGAGTAGGGGATCATCGCGTCCTCGAAGCGCATGCCGTCGAGCCAGGCCGTGGCGGCGGCTTCCGGATCGGGGTGGCCGGCCTGGCGGTGGTGGACGGTCAGTTCGTGTCGGAGCCGTCCGACGTCGTACGGCTTGTTGTAGATCAGGCAGCGGCGCCCGCGCAGCACCGTGCCCAGCTGCTCGAGGACGCTGGCGAACGTGGGCGCCGACGCGACGTCCTCGTCGGTGATGCCGTGGATGTCGGTCGCCTCGGTCGGGATCGGCTCGCCCCCCGGGTTGACGAGCGTGTCCATGAGGACTTCGCCGGCCACGGTGGTGACGGCCAGGTCGACGATGCGCGCATCGTCCTCGAGGCCGGTCGTCTCCGTGTCCAGAACAACGGTGTCCGGGTCGGCGAGGACGTCCCGCGCCCACGCGATGAGGCCCCGGACCTCCTGCCGCCGGGCCTCCCGAGCGTCCTTCTCAGCCTGGATGCGCCGCTGGTGCCGATCGATGTGCTCGCGCTCGTCCCGCTCCTTGCACGGCGGACACCACCGCGGACCCCACCACGTCCCATCAGCACGCGCGGCAGCGATCTCCTCATCCGTGGAGGTCTGCTCCGCACAGTCCCGCCCAGGGCACGTACGCCGCCAGACGACGAGCTGCTCCTGCTCGAGCTGGTTGCGGATGACGCGCCGCAGCCAGCACGGCACGCACTCGCCGCGCCGCCCAGCAGAGTTCTCAGACGTCGGGTGCTGCGCTACGGACACCCGACGGCACCACACGCACGTACGCCTGTGCAGGTCCAGACTCTGACGGTGCTCCTCATCCCGGCACTCCTGGCACACCCGGTGCACCACGTAGCCGCGCACCGTCTCGCACCTGGGGCAGGTACGGCGAGCATCCTTCGTCCGCTGCTGCTTCGCCGACAGCGGCCGCATCTTCGCCGCCCCGGCCGGATCGTAGAGCGGAAACTCCCCCCACCCGTGACCCCGCCGGTACACCCGCAGCAACGCCACCGGCTCCTGCCCGACGGCAGGCTTCAACCGGTCCGCCTTCAGCTCCGTCACCGTCCGCAGATGCGCCAGGTCCTCCGGCAGCTCGCCACGCTTGTACACGGGCAGAGCGGCCGGCGCCGACTCGGTTGACGGGGACGCGGTCACGGGCTCCTCCAGGACGGGCTGCGCGGTCGTAGGGATAGTCCAGCGCATCCCACTGACAACGGGGGATTCCTACAGGGGATCTGGTCCGCAGGTTGCGCAGTTCCGCTTCGTCACGCCCTTCAGCCGCAGTTCCTCCGCTGTGAACAGATTGGGCAGACGGGACCAGTGCATGCCGCCGCGCTTGGCGTACGGCTTCTGCTCCTCGAGGCGCTCCATGCCCTTCTCAGGGCTGTTCAGAGTGGGACAGTTCCACCGGTGCAGTCTGGTGGCGTTCTGGCCCATGGCATACGTGGCGCCTGCCTCGAGCTGCGACTTCCAGCGTGCGATGTCTGCCTGGGCCTGTCGGAACGTCTCTCGAATGACGTAACAGCCCTGGCAGATGCCCTTGATGTACTCGCAGGAGCAGTCTCCACAGTCCTGGCACGGAACGCAGGCGTGGGTGCGTTGTGCGGGTACCAGCGGGATTTCGTGGACCGTGAGCACCGGGCCCTTGCCCACGTGTTCGCCCATCTCGACGGCCCCGACCGAGACCAGCTCTTCCAGGTAGCTCTGTAGGTCATCAGCGTTCTTGGCGCCGACGAGGGTGGCGATCTCCTCGTAGTCCAGGTCTACGTCCAGGGAGCAGACCAGGACGGCGTAGAGAAGCCTGCTGGTCGTGCTGAGGTCTCCGTTGAGCATCGTGTCGCGGTGGACGGTGACGACGGACAGGGGGCGGGATCGGTAGACGGACATGCCGCAATTCTCCTTGGCTGAGGAGCGCCCGGCAGAGGTTTCGACTGCCTAGGCGCCTGAGGTGTGAGGATCAGAACGGTGCTGGCCCCAACGCCGCCATCTCCCGCATCGCCTGCTCGGCCTTCCGACAGTCACGGCACATGGTGTCGTCGCTCCCCTTCGGGATCGGGTTCCGGCACGCACACTCCAGGTGCGGACGGGCGGCCGAGGTGGGCCTCGGAGGAGCGGCTTCTCGAGGCGCGGGCACGCTCTGCTGCTGGACCCGTGCCCGCTTCCGGTCCTCGAGCCGCTTGGGGCACACGTGGCAGGGCACCGCAGTGTCGACGTCCGCGCCGGCCTCACAGCGAGGGTTGGCGCAGCCGTACCGGTCCGTCGCCTTCAGCGGCCGCACCATCGCGATCGCGGCCCCGACGAGGCGGTCGATCTGGCCGGTGTAGTACTTCTCGCCCCAGCCATGGTGGTTCCACCGCTGCACGATCCGCGCGCCCAGCTGCTCGACGGTCCGGTCGGCCGCCGGAACGTCACCGGCGAGTGCCTCGAGGATCGCCTGCGACAGCACCGGCACGTCGGGCAGAGCCGGAATCTCGAGCCCGGTCTGCGGGTTGGTCCAGCCGTTCAGGAGATCGGCGGGAAAGCGGGCGCGTACGGCCCGGACCAGGTCCAGCTGCTGCTTGGTGTGTTGTGCCTTCCCCCTGGCTGCCCCGGCGTGCTGGTGAGGTTCTTCGGGAGTGGGGGAGGGGTGGTCGTTGCTGGACGCGGCGCAGCCGCCTTCGTCCTCGCGCACGCTACTACCGTCAGATGGCCTACGGCCGTCCGGAGCGCTCCGCGCTGGAAGCGCATCCCCACCTGACCCCGTACCAACAGAAGGAACCAGAGGGAGTTCGCGTTTCGGCTGGTCACCCGGCGAGTCCGGGTCGGATTTCTGACCCCCTGGGTCGGATTTACGACCCGCCGGGTCGGATTTCCGACCCGCGCCCTGATCTGCGGGAACTCCGTCAGGTGCCGGGTCGGAAATCCGACCCGCCTCGGACTGCGCCCGGAGCTGCTGGATGTGCTGGAGCTTGTCCTCCGTGTTCCGCCAGCCCTCGTAGCCCTCCGGCGGCATGTCGTTCACACGGATCCTGATCGGCTTACCCGACGCGCTGGCACGGGACGACGTCTTCACCGGCCCACCCTCAGGGGTAGAGATGAGCTGGACCTTGGACAGGGCCTCGAGGATGCCGCGTACCCGCGTGAGACTGCTCGGCTGCCCCGGGGTCGGACTAGGGATCAGCTCACACAGATCCAGCAGCGTCAGCTTCCGCACCGGGTTCTTGTACTTCTCGATCACCAGCGACCGGAGGACCAGGTACCCGCGGACGTCCGGGTCCCGGAGACAGGGGCACAGCGGGATCCAGTCGTAGACGCGCGTGGTGTACCAGCCGCCGTCTTCAGGCCCGTACAGCTCCACCGGCGGATTGTCAGCCAGTGAGCTGGCCTTCTTCCTCGCCGCGGTCACCGAGATGCCTCCGCCGCGCGAAGGGTCATGCTGGCACTACTTGCCGAACGACTGATGAGTACGGGTAGCCTAAACACCGAGCGCCTGCTTTCACGTGTGGGACTCGAAGATGCGGCGGGCTGACACCCGCTGTGGTGCTTGGACGGCCGGCCGAGGAGCTGCGAACTCATCACGCCGGCCGTTCGCGCGTCTCCAGGCACCCAGGGCTGCGATCCCAGGGCCCGTGACACGTTCACCGCTTCCCGCCTTCCTGCTTGGGAAGATCGCCGTTCTCGTCCAGCTTGTTGTAGACGGTCCGGAAGAAGTCCAAGAACGGGGCTGTGGCCATCCACAGAGCGCCCGATGCTTCTCCGTACGGGTGCTTCCGGTCGGGGCCGAACGGCCAGTGCTTCTCGTACCGCTCCGATGTGGCGATGTGCCGTACGCCCTCGCGGGTGATGCTGTCCACGATCTTCAACTTCACCAGCAGGGCGGCGCCGGTCGTGAAGTTCACGGCGGGGGGAAGTCTGGTCTCTCCGGTGTTGTCTGGGTTCCGTGGGCTCACTGGGCACCACGCAACCTTGAGGCACTTCGCAACGTGCGAAGCGAAAGCGCTAGGCTCACTGATGAATCTCCTTCGCGGGGATTCCCTGGCAGCGGTAGATTCGCAGTCGACGCTTCCAGGGCGGCCGGCCTGCCGTTTCTTCAAGCGGCGGGGCGGCCGTACTAACTTGTGCAGGGTTCAGGCTTTGATGCTGGGCCCCCTCCTTCCTTGCGGTTACAGCGCGAGATCATCGTGCACGATTTCAGTAATCAGGTCTGCGATACCGGTTGGACCGGCCACTCCGCACCCTCACCGCGCACAAGGTCCGTCACTAGCTCCACCCGGTCCGACGGGATCACCTTGATGGTTACGTCGACGGGTCGGCCATCCCTCGCGGAATGGGCCACCATCACGACCTCCAGGACCGGAAGGGACGTGGTGATCTCCAGCAACTTCGCTTCCTCAACGCTGGGCATGCGCACCCGCGTTGTCTCCCGCCATGAGAGCGGACCGTGGCCAGCCTCCTCGAGGCGGTCGATGTACCCGCCCAGGCCTGTCGATTCCTCGGCGACCTGTGGCGCATCGGCGACAGCCGGTGGGCTGATCCACGTGTCGGCGATCTGGAACGGGGGCTCACCAGCGGGCGACGTAACCCGCCGACGGCGCAGCACCGAGTCCCCTGTATCCACGTCGAACGCTTCCGCTACCGAGGCCGGAGCGGGTTCGTAAGAGCGGTACGGCTGGCCGTGGGCCTGCCACTTCTCCATCCGGTCCTGGGTGGCTGGGAAGACGTAGCCGTACTTCGGGTTACGCGTGACTGCCTGACCGCGGCTGATCCGTCGGCGGGGGCGCCGGGACTGAACTACCGCACCGGTGCCCCGGATCGTCCGTACGAGCCCTTCACCAGACACGGCGGACAGGGCCCGCTGCGCCGTCTGCCGGGACAGGCCGTGCTCCCTGGCCAAGTCCTCAGCCTTCAGGATGCGACCAGGCTGCGTTGTGCCGTTTTCGATCTGCTTCTTGATCAAGTCGGCGAGCTGCCGATACGTCTTCGGCGCTTCATCCATGAATCCTCCTTATCAGCGTTGATCCTTACCGACCCTAGCATGACAGCCCCCTCAAGGGTTGACAAGCAAGGATGGGCATGAAAACGTAAGGTTCAGTCGCCGGGAGCGACGGGCCCCAGGAACGCCAAGAGGCCCAGGTGGTTGGACACCTGGACCTCGAGGGGCCCCGAAGGGCCCGGCAGATCGCTACCAGCATCGATCAGGAGCGTCTGCCATGCAGAACCGTATCCGAGAAGCGGCGAACGGAACGACCGACGCCAGCACCACCACTTCGACCTTGAACACCCCGTCCGTGGCCACGCAGATCATCGGATTCCGCGTCATGCGGGAGACCGAGATCGCCCCGCACTGGTGGGCCAAGGCCACCGAGATCGGCGAGACCGCCAGTGCCGTCGTTGCCAACAACTTCTGCGACGAGCAGAACAAGGTCACGATGGACCCCAACCGGGTCAAGCGGCACCGCTACTTCGTCGACCCGATCTACGGCACCGCTGGCACGAACACCGACAGCGTCACCGCCGCGCAGATCGGCCCGCGGGCCCCGGGTGTCGTGTACTACGACGGCCCGCGCCTCGTGGAGGTCGCCGAGGTCATCACCGACCGGTCCGAGTCGCAGCGCGTACTGAAGCGCCGCGCGGCCCGGTTCGCGGTCCGTGTCGTCGACCAGCACGCCGGCACTGACTACTACACCGGCGCCATCTGGACCGGCAGCGACCGCGTGATCAAGGCGGTGGCCGCGTGACGACAACGACGAAGCACACGCATCAGGTCGTGTTCGGCCGCCGTGTCGAGGGTTGCCCGCGCTGCGCCGAGCTGAACTCCGGTGCCGAACCGGTCCGCTGGGCCCCGTCCCGCCGCGACGTCGATGAGCAGCGCGCCGCAGAGATCCGCGGCCACGACTGCAAGGCGTCTGGCTGCTCCATCGTGTGCACGTTCGGGGACTGGTGACCATGGCCGACCACGAGCAGCAGCCGAGCCAGCAGGAGATGGCCGCGCTGGCCCTCTACCACCAGCTCGTCAACCTCAGCCCGGACGACGGCGACAACGCCCTCATGGTCACCCTCCGCCTTCCCAACGGCCGGTACGTCGGCGACGTGTGGCTGTCCGCCCACGACGTCGAGTGCCTCACCGACGCCTCCATGGGGATGGGCCTGGTCCGGGCCGCTACCGAACAGCACCTCGAGAACGCCGCCTACACCGAGGCCGAGGCCCCGGCCGCGCCGCTCCCGATCGACGACCACGTCACCGACGAGGAAGTCGCCTCCGTCATCAACGGACTCGTGTCGCTCCTGAAGGCGGAGGGCGACGCCTGATGACCGCCCACTCCAACCCCGTCCACACCCCCGGGAACGCCGTACCCCCGGTCGACGACACCGAGCTGGGCGGAGTCCTCGAAGACCTCGAAGGGTTCCACCCCGGAATCGACCTGATCCGGGACGGCATCCGCCTGATCGCCACCGACCGGCTGACGACCGCCCAGACGCAGTCCCTGTGCGCGGCCCTGGCCGGCGCGAACGGTGTCGACGTGCTCACCGCGATCGGTCTGCTCGTCGCCCGCCTCACCGACGCCGACACCAACCCGGCCCTGCGCACCCTGCCCTTCGAGCAGCAGAAGACCACCCAGCTCCACGGCGAGAACCTCGTCCGCCACCTGGCCGACGACGAAGACCTCCACCAGCACGCATCCGAAGCCTCCGCCGCCATCACCGGCACCTGACCCGAAAGGAACCCCGACCGTGAGGAAGAGCCTGGCCCGGTTACGGGCCCTCATCGCCCACGCCGGCCAGTGCTCGATCTGCCAGGGCTGGTTCGACGACTGGCCCGGCGGAGTCTGCTCCGCCTGCCAGAGCAACGGCCACTGACCACCCACCACCGAGAGGAACCCACCATGGCCCGCACCCGCGACTACACCGCCACCACCACCAACCCCACCACCGGCGAGACCCAGACCATCTCCGGCACCCACACCAACGCCGGAGTCGGACACCCCCACGCCGACCACCGGGTCATCAAGGCCGAACTGGCCAAGCAGGGCATCGAGGCCACCAGCGTCCAGGTCGGCCCCGCCCGGATCAGCTAACACCCGCCGGGGCCCGGCCGCCGAGCCGACAGACGGCCGGGCCCCACCCCCTTCTGGCCCTGCCCGAGTCCGTACCGCCGACATTCCCCCCGGCGGTACGGCGCCGAGCACGACCAGCACCCCGACCAGACCGACCAGCGAAAGGACCACCGTGACCAGGAACCGCAAGGCCACCACCATCGAGGCCAGCGTGCTGGTCGCCAGCGGCATCGTGGCCGCCGCGATCAGCGCGCGACTCGCCGCCCACGACGTCGACATGGGCGTGATCGTCACCGTCGTCCTGTTCATCCTGACGGTCGGCCAGTACTTCGCCTACAGCCTGACCCAGGGCCTGCGGACCACCTTCTACGCCTGCCCCACCAAGGGCTGCACCGCCAGCATCCGCGCCCGCGGCACCAGCAAGGCCGAACTCGCCGCGCTGCGCGCCCTGGCCACCGATCACAGCAGGCACGGCGGTGCCCAGTGAAGCGCCCGATGACCGGCCTGAAGTTCCGCCAGAACCACGGCGACCCGGCCAAGTGGGAGGACGGCGAGTACGAGGCCTACTTCGCCTGGACCGCCCCCCAGAAGCCCACCCCCACGCCCCCCGCATCCGCCACCAACGACTACCAGCCCGCCGCCTGAAGCTCCGGAAGGAACCACATGTCCATCCCCGAGATCGCCAACAAGGCCCAGTGCGCCGTGAAGCTCGGCGACGCCCTCGGCAAGAGCGACCGCGAGATCCGCGACGACGTCCTCGCCATCGTCGGGCACCTCCCCGTCGACCAGGTCAAGGCCGTCGTCGACCACATCACCGACTCCGTCGCCGCCGACAACGCCTACACCCTCGGCATCGCCGCCTGACCAGGAAGGAACCTCCGCCGATGCTCGCCTTCCTCACCCGCCGAAAGGACACCCCCATGACCGACACCAGCACGGTCACCGAGCAGACCGACGACAGCCCGGCCGAGCCCGACAACACCATCGCCCGGTTCCTGACCCTGGGCGGCGCCGTCGTTCGCATGTACCCCACACGGTTCATCACCCGCTGGGCCGGCGGACCTCCGTTCGCCGCAGCCAAGCGGTACGAGATCAACGGCTTCCAGTGGGAGTGCGACGGCTGTGGTGCGTACGGCCGCGAGGGCGACACCTACAAGGACCCGAACTACCGCACTCAGTCCGAGGCCCGGACCGAGGCCAACGAGCACGCCGACTCCTGCCGGGCCATGCCCAAGCCCCCCACCGCCGTCTGAGCCCTCCCGTCCACCGACCGACCAGCCAGAGAGGACACCGAACCCCGATGACCCCCACCCCGGCCGACGGCACCGAGCCGACCCGCCCCCAGGAGGGCACCCTCGCGCCCACCGCGCCGGGGAGCGCCCCCCAGCCCCTGACCAAGACCCAGAAGATCCTCACCGGCATCGTCGTCAGCGCCGTCCTCGTCATCGCCACCCTCGGCTTCATCGGCTCCTACGCGGCCGTCACCGAACTCGCCGCCGCCAAGGGCTTCGGAAAGTTCGCCGCCGCGTTCCCCATCGCCGTCGACGCCGGCATCCTCGCCTTCCTCGCCCTTGACCTCCTCCTCACCTGGCGCCGCATCCCCTACCCCCTCCTGCGCTACACCGCCTGGACCCTCACCGCGGCGACCATTGCCTTCAACGCCGTCGTCTCCATGCCCGACCCCGTCGGCACCGCCATGCACGGCGTCATCCCCGTCCTCTTCGTCATCGCCGTCGAGGCCGCCCGTCACGCCGTCGGCCGCATCGCCGAGATCACCGCCGACAAGCACATCGAAGGGCCCAACGCCTCCCGCTGGCTCCTCAACCCCATTGGCACGTTCATCCTCTGGCGCCGCCAGCGCCTGTGGGCCATCCGCGCCTGGGACACCGTCCTCGAGCTCGAGCGGGAGCGCCGGATCTACTGCGGCAAGCTCCGCAAGGAGCACGGCCGCGGATGGCGCCGGAAGGCGAATGCCGAGCAGCTCCTCGTCCTGCGTCTCGCCAAGGACGGCATGAGCATCCAGACGGCGATCGAGCTTCCGAAGGAGGAGGAGCGGAAGCAGGCTGAAGCCGAAGCCAGCCGTGAAGCCGAAGCCCGCGCGAAGTCCGAAGCCGAAGCCGAAGCGAAGCACCAGGCCCAACTCCGAAGGGCCGAAACCGAAGCGAAGCGCCGAGCCGAAATCGCCGAAGCCGAAGCAGCCGAAGCGCGCGCCCGATCCGAAGCCGAAGCGGCGGAAGCCGAAGCGAAGTACCGAACCGAAGCGGCAGCCGAAACCGCCCGACTCGAAGTCGAAGCGAAGCGCCGAGCCGAAACCGAAGCCGCCCGTGTCCTGCGAGCCGAAACCGAAGCGAAGCTCGCCCAGATCCAGTTGGACCAGCGCAACGCCGAAGCCGAAGCCGAACTGAACCTCCAGACCAAGGCCGCCGAGCAGGCCCGGCTTCAGGCCGAAGCGGCACGTCACGAACGGGAGAGGGCGGCCGCCGAGGCCGAAGTCCGGCGTCAGGAGCAGGCCCGGCAGCGCGCGCAGCGGATCGCATCCGAAGCCGCCGCGACTTCGGCCACTTCAGGTTCGGGTGACCCGGCCAAGACCCGAACCGCTTCAGGTTCAGGTCCGACCCCGCGCAGCATCGCCCCCCAGCGCGGCAAGCGGCAGTCCGAAATCGAAGACCTCCTCGCCCGCATGGTCGAAGCCGGAGACCCGAAGTGCGTGTCCCTCGAGGACGTCATGCGCGACTTCGACCTGAAGCAGACCACCGCCTACGACCGGCTCTCCACCGCCCAGCAGCTGTGGTCCGACGCCCAGTCCGAAGCCCAGACCGCCTGAGGATCCGAAGTGAACCCGACGCGCCCCCAGCAGCAACCGCAGGCCGCCCCCCGGCCTGCGGTCCCGCTGCACGTCCCCCCACCCACCCCCGTACAGCCCGTCACCGCGCCGCCGAACCTGCTCGACCCGCCCACCTGGGGACAGCGGCTCCTGCCCAAGCACCTCCGCGAGGTCATGGCCGGCCTCGGCCTGTGGCAGGACCCCGACCCCCAACCGCCGTCCGTGCACCTCCTCCAGGTCCGCGAGGCCCTCGGCCGGTACGGCTGGTGCAAGTCCCTGGACGTGTCCCCGACCGGCCGGATGTGCATCCGCGGCTGCCAGTCCCTGCTGGAGAAGTCCGGGCACGTCACCCCCGAAGCCCGCGGCCGCGCGGAGCACTACATGCAGGCCGTCCTCGCCGAGGACGGCATCCGCATGCCGTTCCACGCCTGGAACGACCTCCCCGAACGCACCTTCCCGCACGTCACAGCCCTGCTGACCAGCGCCTCCTACCGGGCCCGCGCAAACGGAGAATGAAATGAATACCCCCGACAACAGCGAATTCGACGACATCATCAACACGCAGAACTGGGGCCCTTACGGTCCTCCCGCTAACCAGCCGGTTCAGGCCGTGAAGCCGGGCCTGACCAAGCGCGGAAAGGTCGCGCTCGCTATCGGCGTCACCGTCATTGCGGGCGGCAGCATGCTCGCCTGGCAGGACTATTCCGCCGAAGCCGACAGCAACCAGATCAGGGCCCAGGAACTCACCCTCCAGCAGCAGCAATTGGAGGTGGAGAAGCTCAAGGAGTTGAACAAGGCGGCAACCCGGAACGCGAAGACACGGGCCACCGAGGACGCCGAGAACCAGAAGCTCATCGAGGCCTGCGTCGACACCGACAAGGGCCTGGTCGGCAAGCAACTCGGCGTCACTTACAGCAGCGTGGTGGCCGACTGCCAGAGCCAGTACGCCACCAGCACCACGACAGGCTCCGACATCCAGACCGCGGCGTCCGCCTCCGAAGCCTCTGACGGGGGCGGCGGGATCTCCCCGACCATGCTGCTCGGCATCGGTGTCGGGGGCGCGCTGCTCGTCGGGATCGCCGCGAACCGCGGCAAGAAGGCCAACGCAGCGTAACCGATCAAGTTCCTTCCTCCTTCCTCTCCACCGCGCAGAACCCCGGAACGGCCCCGCAGCACCCCCATGGGGCCGCCCGACCTGGGGTTCAGGGCCAGGAGAGGAAGGAGGAAGGAACGCAGGCAATCGCAGAGAGTGAGGATGCATGGCGACCGACACGGTCCCCGCAGCGGTCCCCGGACCGCCCGACCCGCCCGGCCGAGCCGCCACCGGCGAGCAGCCCGGACGGGGCTTCCTGGCGTCGATGGTCGCCGCCGTCGAGCCCGCCCGCCCCACCACCTTCGACCTCAACCCGACCACCGGCGGCGCCCCGGCGGCCGACCCGGACGGTGTCCTGGACCGCTCCGCGCCCGGAGTCTCGAGCGCGTCCTTCCGGGGCACCGCCGAGGAGGCCGCCAAGGGCAACGACCCCGCCGGTGCCCGCCACAAGAAAAGCGTCTGGAAGGAAATGCTGCTGGCGGCTGCCACCCGCTGGGCGAAAGGCGGCGGCACCGCCAATAAGCGCCTGGACCTGCGGAAAGCGAAAGCTCAGGCGCATCAGGTCAAGGAAAGCCGTACGACCACCGTGACGAAATCCGGTGGCCTGCCCGTACGGAACTCCGGCGGATCCGGGGCCGGAACGAACAAAGGCACCGGAAAGTCCGGTGGTGGTTCCGCTGGAAAGGGCCCGACGAACGGAAAGACGCCCTCGAACTCCACGTCCAACGGGACCGGATCGAACGGTGCCGGCCGCGCGGGATCCGGCGGCTCCAGCGGCGGCCGGGGATCCGGTGGCGGGCAGGGCAGCAACGGGACCAGCTCCGGCGGCCGGAAGCCGAACGGCACCGGCACCTCGGGCAGCGGCTCGGGCAAGAGTCCCGCCGGGCCGAAGGCCTCCAGCGGGGGGACCGGCAAGGGAACCGACTCCTCGGCAGGCCAGAAGACCAGCAAGGGCGACCCGAGCACCCGCGCGGGGAAGGGCTCCGGCGCTTCCTCCGGCGGTGGCACCGGTTCTGGCGCGAGTGGCGGGGCGGGGAAGCCGGGCTCGGCCGGGAAGAGTGGCAAGGACGGCGCCTCCGGCAAGGCCGGTACGGGCACGGACGCGAAGGGGACGGGCGGAAAGCCCGACCCGACGAAGGACCCGAAGCCCAGCAGCACCACGGACGTCGGCAAGGGCGTCGCCAAGGACGGCAGCGGCGGATCAACCGGCCCGGCGGCCGGTAAGCCCGGCGGCCAGAACACCGGCAGCGGCAAGGGCGGCGGGCAGCAGCCGGCCGGGGCCGAGAAGACGCCGCTGCAGAAGTCCCGCGAGACCGGACATGGTGACGGCTCGGCCGCCCGCCGCGTCGCCGACCACGTCAAGGCCTACGTCGACGGCACCCGCGACGGCTGGGCCGACGAGAAGACCAAGAACGCTCGCGAGCACGACCGCCTGGACAAGGCGCACACCGACCAGAAGACGAAGACCGGCAGTACGCCGGCCGTCGTCATTGTCACGGACGAGGGAGACGACGGAGTGTCAACGGACGTCAAGCCGCTGCTGGTGAAAGAGATCGACGCCAACACCCTGACCCTGGGCAGCGACAGCGCCCGCGGCTCGGTCTCCCGCCGGGAACTGCGGAACTTCAAGCAGTACGAGCGGAAGCTGGAGACGAAGGAAACCGTCCTCCAGAAGATCGCCGAGGCGTGCAAGGCGCTGGAGAAGCAGGCCGAGGAAGAGGCCAAGGACTGCCAGAAGCTGGCGGAGCAGGCCAAGGGCGTCGAGGGCGGCGCGAAGCTCATCACCACGCTGAACAAGCTCGCGGAGTCCGCGAAGAACCAAGCCGCAGAGGCCGGAGAGCTGGCCAAGACGGCGCAGCGGGCGGCGGAGATGTGCAAGGTCGTCCTCACCAACATCCAGACCCGGTACGCCCCGCTGTACAAGGCCGTCGTGGACAGCGACGAGACGAAGCCCGCCGAGGGGCGCTTCTACACCGACAAGGGCTCCTACACCCCCGCCGCCTGACCCCCCTGACCCGACGAGGAGGACCCGCTCATGGCAGAGCTGACGTTCAAGACCCTGGTCCGCGCCGTGCAGACCAAGGAGAAGTCCCTGGCCCGCAACGCAGAGAGCGTGAAGAAGGCCGCCGACACCATCAAGGACCACGCGGACGACACCGCCTCCGACGCGGACGCGCTCGGCGCGAAGTCCGTCGACCGTGACTCCATCGCGGAGTGCCAGGAACTCTCAAAGATCATCCGGGGAGTGTCGAACGCCGCGATCCAGTACGCCGCGATCGGCGTCGACACCGCCAGGGCCGCGAAGGCGGCCGGCGACCAGGCCCGCACCACCCACGGAGCCTTCCAGGAGGCCTTCGACCGCTCGAACGTCACCGACCTGGAGAAGGTCTCCCGCGACTGGTTCGAGCAGGAGTAACCCACCACCCCGCGCTGGGCCCAGGAAGCCCCTCCTGGGCCCAGCCCCCACAGGACCACGATCCCTAAGGAGCAGACCCCCGATGCCCACCACGCCCACCCAGGTCGTCCCCATCGCCGAGCCCGCCGAGCGGTTCGCGGCCATGGGGCAGGTCCTCGTTCCCATCGGCGCCGGGATCCTGGCACCGATGCTCGACCCGGAGGCCGCCGCCGCGGCCGGGGTCGCCTTCATGGCGGGCGCCACCTTCGCCGGCGCCAACTACATGAACCGGCTCGGCCAGTGGGCCAGCGCGCTGCCCGGGATCGACATCGCCCGCATGCACCGCGACACCATGGGGATCTCCACCATCACCACCGGCATGGCTCTCGGCCTGGGCATCCTCGGCGGCCCCGAAGCCACCGACCTCCTGATGGTCGGCCTCGTCAGCCCCGTCTCCGTGCCGGGGATCCTGTCTCTGGGCTGGTGGACCGCAGTCGGCCTGACCGCGCTGAAGCTGCGCCGTGTCTTCGGCCGCCGCGCGGTGCAGGCGGCGCCCGCCGCCGCGCTGGTGACGAACGTCGGCCCGTCCGCCCCGGTCACCCTGGCCGACCAGATCATGGCCGCCTGGGGGCAGCACATCTCCGACCCCGACAAGGGCCAGCACCGCAACCAGGTCCTCACCGACGTCTCCATCTACACCGACCGGTGGACCGGCCGGATCATCGCCCCCGCGGGCGCCTCCGTGAACGTCTCCAAGGCCGCCGTCTCCAGCGTCTACCAGGTCAACGCCGGGTGGATCGACATCCAGCACGGCGACCACGCGGGCGAGGCCCTGATCACCGTGTCGTACTCCGCACCAGCGGATCTAGACCCCTCCACCCTCGAAGGAGCATGGAAGAAGCGCGTGTCCTGCTCCGGCGGCACCATGCCCAAGACCCACCTGGAGGACGTCACCGACGACCCGAACACCGGAGGAAAGGCCGCCTGGGTCGTCGCGGACGACGACATGAAGGGCGCCCTGAAAGCCCCCGACCTCAGCGACCTCGCCGGCGATCTGCGGAAGTCCCCCCTGCTGATCTCCTACGAGCCGAACCCCAACAACGTACGCAAGGCCATCATCCGGGTGATGGACACCAACCCCCTCGAGGCCGGCCACGACTTCCGGGGCCTGGACTCCCTGAAGGCCTCCGCCGGCGGCTGGTTCCCCATCGGCAAAATCATCTCCGGGCACCCGGCGCGCTTCCAGATGGCCGACCCCAAGATCGGCGCGCTCCACCTCGTCATCGCCGGCACCACCGGCAGCGGCAAGGGCGGCGCCGCCCAAGTCGTCTGCCTCGGCTACCACGCCAACGGCGCAGCCATCCTGTACGCCGACCCCAAGGGCGCATCCAACCCGGCGATCCCGAAGATGGCCGCCTACTCCGGCCTCACCCGTTACGGCGCCCTCGGCGCCATGCGCCTGTCGTACCACGTCCTCCAGCACCGAGTGGCTGAGGCCGCCAAGTACGAGCTGAAGAACTTCCAGCCCTCCAAGGCGCGCCCGTGGGTCCCCACCGTCCTGGACGAGGCCCCCCAGATGCTCGGCCCCGGAGTGGCCAACCGCAAGGAATCCATCCACATCGTCAAGGCCGGCGCGTCCCTCGGGCGGTCCATGGGAATGCCCTGGGTCATCATCAGCCAGACCGTCAACCTGGACCAGATGGGCGGCGAACAGGCCATCCGCGCCAACCTCCTGGCTGGCGGCGCCTGGCTGATCCTGCGCACGGACTCCGACCAGGTCAACCTCGGCGATCTCCCGAAGGGATTCGAAGGCATCGACCCCTCCCAGATCCCCGCCGTATGGCCGACCGAAGACGATTCCCTGATCTACGACCCCGACATGCCCGAGGACGACCCCCGCCGTACGTTCGGCCTCGGCTACCTCGCCGCACCGGGCGGGCGCGCCGGAATGATGCGCATCGACACCCTCGAGGACGCCACCCCCCACATCCGGCCCGACCTGATCGCAGCGCCCGAAGACGTCCCTTGGTGGGGCGACCAGGACGTCATGGAGGAACTGGCCAACACCCCCCTGCCCGGCTTCGAGGAGAAGGGCGACGGCAGCGACGACGAGGGCGACTCCGGCGCCGTCTCGATCCTGTCCACCGGCGTCGACCTGCCGAAGAGGGAAGCCACCGCCGAGGAGAAGGTCCTGACCGCCCTCCGCCGCGAAGCCGACCCGCTCCACCTCGACTACCTCAACGGCGCCGACGACATCGACCCCACGGACTTCGACATCGCCTACATGGAGCGGCCCGCGCTCCTGGCTGCCACCGGCCTCAGCGAGAGCACCTTCGCCAACGCCCTGACCAAGCTGGAGACGGCAGGCAAAATCCACCGCCTGAAAGAGGGGAAACTCGTCCGTGTCGGCCTCGGCCGCCAGGTCGACGGCAACGACGCAGCCGCGTAACCGCGCCAGGGGAAGACGCCCCGGACAAGCCCCGCCCCGTACGCCACCATCAGAACTGCACGGCCAGGCGCCTTAACCGCGTCCCCAACGCCCGCGCCCCGCCGTCACCCAGGCCCCGCCAGCCCACATCCCCCGGGCGGGCGGGGCCGGCCCATGTGAGCAACCAGCACCAGACCGCCCAACAGGCAGGGGAGACTGACCTCATGCGCTCCACCGACATCCTCGAGCAGATCGACGCGGCCGTCGACGACTGGGCCACCGGCCCCGACGCCATGCGCAGCGCACCCACGAAGACGCGCCTCGAACCGCTCAGCATGGCCGAGCTCGGCATCCAGATGACCGTCACCCCGGAGCAGATGGCCCGCGCCCAGGAAGCCTGGCAGAACCTCGCCCGCGCGTACGCGGCCGCCGTCGCGGAGGTCGCCAAGGCCTTCGAGGAGTTCGCCCGCCACGTACGGGAAGCCGGTCTCGTCAACGAGGACGGCACGCCCGCGAGGCGCCCGGACCGGCCCGCCTGGCAGTCTCCGTACGGGCCCCCGCGAAGCAGGCGCTGACCCAGCTCAGGCCGCCGCAGACTCCTCGGGCTTGTCCTCCACGGGCTCGTCCTCGTCTTCCTCCGGCTCCTCGTCCTCCTGGCCACCGCCGGGGGCGTTGTTGCCGAACGGGTCGCCGGCCGGGATGGCGGACGCCTTGTCCTCCCGGATCCGCTGCACCTCCACCGCGACGTCCTCGTCGTCCCACTCCGGGTGCAGGTGCTTCACCTTCATCCACGTGGACATCGCGCCCGCGGACTCCAGCAGCGACAGCGACCGGGCGGTGGCCTCCGGGTCGGGCTGCACGGCCTGCGGCCACGATGCGGTCAGCTCAGCGGCCGGGTCGATGCCCTTGGCACCGCAGTGCACGACGTCCACCCACATCATCGTGGTACACACCTCGAGCAGCACGGGCCGCTGGTACAGGATCTTCGTGCCGCGCGTCGTGAGGGACTCCTCCTTCCGCGCGGCGATCTCGGTCGCGGTGACGGCGACGGTGCCCTCGTCACCGAACGACTGGGCCGAGTACCCGGCGGACGAGAGGATCTGACGGCGCAGCGCCTTGCACGTCTGCTCGTGCTCTTCATGGCGGATCTCGAACTGGACCTCTTTGATCGTGTCCGAGCCCGCGCCGTCGTCCAGCATGTTCAGCTGGGTGAACACCTCCTGGTCCAAGTCGAACCGGCCGCCCTTGCCGGGGCCGTCCGAATCGAGCATCGACTGCGGCAGCAGGAGCCGCGCCTTGCCCAGGCGGATATCCCGCATCCACGACGTCCACGCCTCGTCGAGGGAGCCCATCAGCGGCTCGATCCCCGCGAAGTCGGAGCGGCCGAACGGGCGGGCGTCCGGGAGGTGGTCCCACAGCCGGTTCGGCGCGATGTTCGGCACGTACGACACCAGCAGCCGCTTCACCTGGGTGTCCTGGCGGCCCTGGTCATCCACCCGCGACACCAGGTACTCGGCGTCCGGATGGTCGGTGAGCGCCATCATCATGCCGAGCTTGTCCGCGTCACCCTTGTACAGCCCGTACTCGATCCGGCCGACCTCGTGCCGCTCGAGCAGCCGCCACACCTCGCTGCCGCTGGTGGGTGACTCCAGCTCCCGCCACACCGTCGCGGCCGTGAGCGCCCCCCACTGCCACTCCGGGATCACCGCGTCCGGGGCGAGGACGTCCAGCCACGGCCGCGGCCGCAGCTCCGTGTCCCACACCACCCGCACATACACGCCCGACCGGGCCGCCGCCGTCTCCGAACCCTCACGCCACGTCGCATGCCCGCGGTCGTCCAGGTACCGCTTCAACTGGGCGGTCGTCGCCTTCACCATCGCCGTGTCGCCCGTGGAGTCCGCGTCGACGCTGATGGTCGGGATGTCCGACCACAGCAGGTTCGCGCTCATCTCCGCGATGTCCGCCGCGATCGGCACATGCAGCTTCGCGGCCGGCTGCCCCGGGGCGACGGGCTCGCCCCAGAACATGCGGGCCAGCCCGCCGACGATGCCGCCCCGGAACTGCGACGGCCGGTTCAGCTGGTTCAGGTCGAAGAACTCCCGCGCGGTCGGGTTCTGCGCATACGTCCCCGGCCCGCCGTACACCTGCGCCAGGTGGTTGGTGTCGCCGGTGTACCAGGCCCGCCACACGTCCATATCGGCGAACGGCTCGGCGAACTGCTTCGGGGGCCACGGAGTCTTTCCGGACGGCGGTAGCGGCATGGTGGGTCCTTCCTATGCGGCCATGGCCAGCTGGCGCTGCCACAGGGCCCGAGTGGTAAATGTGACGTACCGGCTGGAATCGATCCCGTGGTCTGCGATCTTGATGGGCTTGTCCTCGCCCTTCTCCGCCGCCTTGTCGTCCCAGGCGTAGCCCGGCATTTCCGTGATGAGGCTCTTACAGGACGAATGGACGATGAGCTTCCCCGCCGACAGCAGGCTGGCCATGGTGCGGATGCCGTCCAGGACGGCGTTCTTGGCCGGCGTGGGCGTGAGCTTGTCCCGCTTCAACTGCGCCAGGAACGATGCTGCTGACGGGTCGACGGTGACGAACTGCGGCCGGACCGGGCCGACTCCGGGGACGTCGCTGAGCCAGGCGCGTACGCGTTCCGAGTACTCGATGTCCGTCAGCTGGCGGCGCTGCTGACGGCCGTCGTAGCGCCACTCTGAGGCGATGTACAGACGCCGGTCTCGGCCGAGCCCAAGGAGCGTGGCGTGGAACGGGTTGGTCTGCCCGTAGTCGACGCCCACCCCGATCCAGCGGGCGATCTCCGGCAGGGTGTCGGTGACGTGTCGCTCTTCGTCCCACATGTCGAAGACGGCGCCCTCGGCAGCGATCCACTCGCCCAGGACGAAGCGGCGGAACCACAGGCCGACGAACTCGGCGCGGATGGCCGACACGTAGTCCGTGCTCAGGGACGGGTTGTCGTCCAGGGTGAAGTGCCAGTAGCGGATGCCGAGCTCGTCCCGGCGGTCGATGAAGTCCCGCTTTAGCCAGTGCGCCGGCGAGCCCGGGTTCGTGGAGGCAAACAGCTTCGCCCCCGGGACTGACATGCGGCCAAGGAGCTGGGTCCAAAACTCCTGCGGGACCAGGGTCGCCTCGTCCACCAGAGCCCCTGCGCAGGTCATACCGCGCAAGCGCTCCTCGGCCCGGACGTCGTTCGCCCCGATGACCCTCACCGACCGGCCCAGGATCGTCGCCGTCGGTGCGCCGCGCGTGTAGTGCACGTGCTTCGCCAGCGACCCGAACAGGCTCGGGTCCTGCATCGGGAGGAACACGTTCGACGCGGCGGTGTTCGTCGTCTTCGCGACCACCGCCAGCTCCCCGCCCTTCGGCGCGGTCGCTACGTAGATGAGCCAGCGCAGCAACGTGGAGATGGTCTTCCCGGCACGGATCGACCCGGAAGCGATGTTGATACGGGCTTGGCTGTTCGCCACAAAGTCGATCTGCTTCGGGGACATTCCCAGGGACGGGGCCGTCAGCATCTGGCCCCCCGGGTGAGGACGAACCAGGTCCCGCACCGGTTGTACTTGCCGAGGTTGCAGGTGGAGCAGGTCTGCAGCAGGTTCCACCAGTGGTCCGTGCCGCCCTTGCTGAGCGGGAACACGTGGTCTACGTGCATCGTCGGCGTACGGCCGCCGCAGTACCCGCAGAGGTCGCTGGCGATCGCCTCCCGGTAGTCGGAGGAGATACGCCGGTCTGCCGTGCTCATGCCGCGCTTGGCGTTGTACCGGCGCTGTGCCGTCTTCGCCTTGTACGGCGCCGGGTTCTCGGCGTAGTCGGCGCGCTGACGGTGCAGTTTGCACAGACCGCGGTAGTCACCCAGCCGCTCGCAGTCCCGTACCGAGCAGGCCCCCGCGCGCAACGGCTTCAGCGGCTTGTCGAGCTTCGTCCCGCTCAGCAGACGGCGGCGGTGGAAGTGGCACATTCCCTTCGCGTAAAGAGGGCGTTCGCACGCATGGACCGCGCACGAGCCAGCCGCCTTCGCCGGGGACAGGACGATGCTCGGGTCGCCGTGCTGACGCCAACGCTGGTAGTGCTTCGGGCACCAGCCGCGCTTCCGGGCGGCCGCCTCGCAGTCGTCGATCTGGCAGACCTGGTCTGCGTTGCGCGCCTGCTCGGGCGCGCCGAGAGCAACTCCATTACGTTGCCTCTGCCAGTGCATGGAGCACAGCCCTCGCGCTCGAGCGGGGCGGACGCAAGTGGGCAGGGAGCAGCTACGCTCTGACACGTCGGTTCTCCTCGAAAGGACCGGCCGAGCCCCGGGGGTGTTGACCCACCGCTCGGGGCGCTCTATGTGCTCTGACCTGCACATTTTATCGTTTTGGCGGGTCGTCAGAGGGGTTTCTTGCACTGCGCTACGCCTCCGAACTGGACGAGTCCGAGGCAAGCTGAGCAGCGTTCAGATTGGCGAGCGCGGCGATGCCCGCAGCGAGGTCGCCCAGCATCGACCTTTCGGTGTCCGCGCCGTCGGCCTCGTGCACTGGGGCCAGCTTCAGGGACCGGTCGATCGCCATCCCGGCCGTGGCCATCAGTGCCCGCTTCTCTGCCGCTGGCGCCTCGTCGAACTCGTGGTCCTCGTAGCTGTTCTCCTTGCCGCCGAAGCTGTACACGACGGTCGTCTCCCACATCTGCGCGCGGAGCTTCTCCGCGTCCTCCTGTAGGTCCTCGGCGAGCATCGCCCGCCGCTCTGCCAGGTCGGCCAGCCGGGCCCTCGTTGCCGCCTCGATCTGGGAACGGTCGAACGTCAGGCCAAGAACCTCTGCGGTGCGGGAGATCTGGACCGGGGGGAAGCCGAGTTCGCGGGCGATCCGGTTACGGCCGTAGCCGTCGGCGTGCAGCTCGCGGAACCGGTCGTGGAACTCCTCGGGGATGGGCTGGCGGGGCATGTCACGGCCTCCGGGCGGGAGAGGGTATGCGGGTTCCGGCGCGGGCGCGCTGCTGCAGGAGCTGGGGGAGGGGGGTGCCGGTGGTGAGCCAGGCGGGATGCCACGGGATCAGTCCACAGCGGCAGTGCGGATGCCTCGGGGGACCGGGGATCGACGTGGTGAACACGGTGCGCCGCGGGTCCAGGGAGAGACCGCCGGGGAAGTGGCTGCCGGGCCGGATGTGGCGGCCGGCGTACGCGGCACACGCGGGGCAGGCCCCCGGCTCGGCCACCCACAACAGCCGCACCCCGGGCCCGAGGTGGTCGGCGACGATCCGGACGGCGTGCGCGGCGGCCGAGGTGACGGCGACGGCGACGGACTGCGTGATGCGGGTGACGGCCCGCCGTGCGCGGGAGAACACGGCCGCAACTCCGGCCGCCCCGTACGCGGTCAGGGAGGCGGTGGTGAGCAGGGCGAGCGCGTTGGTGTGCTCCTGCGCCACGGCCACCGGGATGCCCGCGGCGGCCCGCTCGGCGATGGGCCCGGTCTCCGGGGGGATGTCGGGCGGGGGAACACCGCGCAGAAGTGCGGTGATCCTGGAGGCGTGCTGGATGCCGAGAGCTGCTGCGGTGTAGGCGGCGCGCTGCGCCTCCTGCATGGCGCGCGCGCCCTGGCCGGTGAACGCGGCCTCGAGCGCCTGGCGGATGCGCTCGATCAGGTCCTTGAGGACGGCCGGGACGGGGAGTGGCTGGGTGGCGGAGGTGGCCAGCGTCCAGCGGGTGGTGGCGTCCCTCTGCGCGTGGGCGAGGGCCTGGGCGAGGGGACGCGCGGCGGCTGCCGCGTAGCGGTGCTCGAGGCCGCGGAGTTGGGCGGGGTGCCGCTGGGCGGCATCGGCGACCGTGGTGGACTCCTCCACACCAACCCCCTCCATTCCTTGAAATCAAAGGCTAGCTTGCGTTCTTGCCTTTGATTGTGCAGCATGGAGTGCGGGATTGGGTTAGCATCCATGCCACGCGCAAGCGGCCAAGGTGCCGCATCTCTGCGTGTAGGCAGCCCAAGGAGGCCCCGATGTCGACCCCCGCCCAGCCCGGAACCACGCCCGCGAACCCGAGCACCCAGCCCGGCACCCCGCCCGCGCCCCCGGCACCCGCACCGACTCCGCCAGAGCCGGCCGCACCCCCCGCACCGCCCACGCCCGCACCCGCCGAACCGGCCCCGGCACCCGCACCGCCCGCCGAACCCAAGGGGAAGTCCCCGAAGTTCGAGGGCGAGTTCGACCCGGCCAAGTTCGAGCGCCTCGTCGAGAACCTCCGCGGCGACGTCGAAGCAGAGAAGCAGAAGCGTCAGGCCGCAGAGCAGAAAGCCAAGGACGACCAGGACGCCTTCATGAAGAAGGTCGCCACGGCGTTCGGCATCGACACCGGCGAGGAGAAGCCGCCCACCCCCGAAGAGCTCGCCAAGCAGCTCGCGGACGAGCAGTCCCGAACCAAGGGGTTCCAGGACACCGCCCGCCAGACCCAGGTGGAGCTCGCCGTCTACAAGTCAGCCGCCCAGCACGGCGGCGACCCGGACGCCCTCCTCGACTCGAGGGGATTCGCCCAGGCCATCGCGAAGCTCGACCCCTCCGCACAGGACTTCGGCGACGCGATCGGCAAGGCCGTCAAGACGGCCGTGGACGCGAACCCCAAGCTCGCGGCCAAGCAGCCCGAGCAGGTACCGGCACCGGTCCCCGCAGCCGGCGCACCGATGAGCGGGGCCCCCGGCGGCAAGAAGCAGCTGGGCGCGGAAGACGCAGCGCGGATGTCCTCAGAAGAGATCACCAAGGCCGTCGAAGAGGGACGCTTCAAGTCCTACCTGGGCGGCCGGTAGGCCACTAGGAGCCTCCGTTGTCGATCAACAACTTCAAGCCGGAGATCTGGAGCGCGCAGCTCCTCGTAGCCCTCCGCAACAGCCTCGTCTACGCCCAGCCGCAGCTCGTGAACCGCAACTACGAGGGCGAGATCTCGAGCCAGGGTCAGAGCGTCCACATCACCACGATCGGTGACCCGACGATCTTCGACTACGACGCGGGCGACACCATCAACTACGAGGACATCGAGACCGCGGGCACCGACCTGGTCATCGACCAGGGCAAGGCCTTCGCGTTCAAGATCGACGACGTGGACAAGGCCCAGGCGCTCATGAACCCCATGGCGCAGATGGCACAGAACGCCGCCTACGGCCTGCGCGACAAGGCCGACGCCTACGTCGCCTCCCTCTACACGGGCGTCGCCGCCGCCAACACGGTCGGCTCCACCGGCGCCCCGATCGACACGTACACCACACCGACCGACGCCTACAGCAAGGTCCTGGTGCCGCTGCGCACCAAGCTCAACCGGGCCAACGTGCCCACCGAGGGCCGCTACGTCGTCGCCTCGCCGGAGTTCATCGGCTCCATGCTCAACGACGACCGGTTCATCCGCGCCGACGCCTCCGCGACGACCGAGGGCCTGCGCAACGGCTTCGTCGGCCGCGCCGCCGGATTCGACATCCTCGAGTCCAACAACACCCCCAACCCGTCCGGTGACACCCAGGTCATCCAGGCCGGCTACCCCGGGGCCATCACCTACGCCGAGCAGATCCTCGAGACCGAGGCCCTGCGCCTGCAGTCCACGATCGCCGACGCGATCCGCGGCCTCCACGTCTACGGCGCCAAGCTCCTGCGCCCCACCGGAATCGCCGTCGCGTTCGTCAACCCCGCCGCCTGAGCCCTCCTCAAGGCACCGAACCCACTTCGTGCGCTGACCCCTTCAGGAGGACCTCATGCCGCGCACCGCCGTCGCCTACACCCCGTTCGTTCCCAACAGCCACCTCACCGACGTGGCTGGCACGACCATCGACGCCACCCTCGTCACCAACGGCGTCGTCATCGAGAACGCCGACCCCGAGCGCACCCTGATCCGCGTCGCGAACACCGCCGGCACCGACAAGATCGTCACGGTCAAGGCCGGATCGGGTACCCAGTCCTGGATGGCCGGACAGGGCGACTCCGCCACCACGGTCGCAGCGACCACCGGTAAGGAGTTCCTCGGCCCGTTCACCTCGGCCCGGTTCCAGCAGGACGGCTCCAAGCTCTACGTCGACTTCGCGGCCGGCACGACCGGCACCATCACCGTCTTCAAGCTCCCGAAGGCGTTCTGAGCATGGCCAAGACGCGCGAGTACGAGGGAACGGGTGGGCTCCGGCTCCACCTGGACGACCCGCCCACCCCCGAGATGGCCAAGCAGATCGCCAAGGGCGCCCTGCGGCCCGTCGACGGCAAGGACGCCGACGTGTCGGCCGGGAACAAGGCCCTGGTCGTCGTGGACGGCGCGGAGGCCACCACCGCCAGCCGCGTCGGCACCCACCGCCGCTCCCCGGGCGAGAAGCCCGGCGACGACGCGACAGCGGGCCAGTGGGCCACCTACGCGGTCGCCCTCGGCATGGAGTCCACCCAGGCCTCCACCCTGTCGCTGACCCAGCTGCAGGAGTGGGTCGCCGAACACGAGAAGGCGCTCGGCGAGGGCCAGGACGCCCCGGTCCCCACCACCGACCCCGAGACGCCGGTCGAGCCCCTGCCGGAGAAGCCCGCGAAGAACGCGGTCGTCGCCGAGTGGCGGCAGTACGCGATCGCGCTCGGCATGGACCCGGACGACGCCAAGGACGCCACCAAGACCGACTGCCAGGACTACGCGCAGGTCGTCGAGGACGCCCGCACCGAGCAGCAGCCGGACCCGGAGACGGAGGAGTAGGAGATCGTGCCGTACGCGACCGTCAGCGACCTCGAGGCGTGGCTCACCCCCGAGCCCGCCCCGGCGAACGCCGTGCGCCTGCTCACGCGGGCATCCACGGCGATCGACCGCGCGCTGCACGGCCTCGCCTACGACCCCACCGACACCGACGTCCTGGCGACCCTCAAAGACGCCTGCGTGCAGCAAGTCCACTGGGCGATGGACCGCGGCGACGAGACCGGCGCCCAGGACGACGTCCAGTCCATGTCCACCGGGTCACGGTCCTTCACCCGCCGCACCGTCGGCCAGAACGCCGGCCAGTCCCCGCGCCTGTGCCGGGCCGCCGCCGACGTCCTCCTGGCCTCCGGCTACTTCAAGGGCTTCGTCTGGGTGGAGGGCTGATGCCGGGCAACATCGGCCGCCAGACGGTCACCCTCCTCGAAGCCCCCCTCACGGCCGGTGACTACAACAGCCAGGTACGGGACTGGCCGAACGCCGTCCCGATACCGGTATCCGGCTGCACCGTCGACTACACCAGCGCCCGCGAGAACAAGCAGGCCGCCAACCAGACCATCACCACCGCCCAGCTCGACCTCCCCCCGAGCGCCCCCCAGGTGACGGCCTACCACCGCGTCCAGTGGGACGGCCGCACGTGGGAGGTCGACGGCGTCCCCCGCGCCGTGGAGGCGTCCGGCCCGCTCTCCGGCCAAACCGTCAACCTCCTGGAGGTGACGGGCTGATGGCCACCGAAGTCCACATCGACATCGACATCGACGACGAGGCGATCCAGTTCGAACTGCCTCTCGTCCCCGAGGTCCAAGCCGACTTCAAGGAGCGGATGAAGCGGGTCGAGGAGATCGCCAAGGCCACCGCACCCGTCGACACCGGCGAATTCCGCGACGGCATCCACGTCGTCGACGAGCCCGACCCTGACGGCACCCGGCACGTCGACGCCGACGCCCCCCACTCCTACTACGTCGAGCACGGCACCACCCAGCGGGACCGCAACGGCCACGCCATCCACCGCCCCCACTACACCCTCTCGCACGCCCTCGACGCCGCTGGAGGCGATCACTGATGAAGGAGAACCGCCATGGCCGCTGACGGCGCTGAGATGGTCGATCTGAAGCTGACGTTCTGGCACAAGGACAAGAAGCCCGGCGACATCGTGACGGTGCGCCGCGACGAGGTCCGCTCCTGGCACGGCTTCGCCAAGCCCGTGGAAACCACGGAACCCGCGCCGGCCCCGGCCGCCGACCCCAGCCCGTCGGAGACCAGCGCCCTGGCGGGCCCGAAGGCCGCCAGCACGGTCAAGGCGAAGTAGCCGACGTGTCCACGCCGGTACAGCTCCCCGACGGCAAGAAGGTCGCCATCGACCTCCTTCAGGCCGCCCTCGGCGACGACGCCCTGGTCGTCGGTGAACTCCCCGAAGCCGCGGAGTTCGACCAGGCACTCGCCGAGCGCGGCGGCATCGTCCGGGTCCTGCGTATCGGCGGCACCGCCAGTCTGCGGGGCTGGTCCGATTCCTCTGCCAGGGATCAGCCCCGCTTCTCCGTCGACTGCTACGCCCCCGCCCAGAACCTCGGGGCGGCGATGCGGCTGGCCCTTCAAGTACGCGGCCTGTGGGAGCTGATGCCCGGCCAGGCCACCGCTGATGGACGCGTCAACGGCATATCGGAGGAGACCGGTCCGCAAGACCGGCCCGAGGAGCCCAATTCCGGGATCCGACGGGTCGGCATGACCTTGGGGATGAGCGTGCGCCCACCCCGAACGACCAGCTAGGAGGCCCATCGTGGGCGACGCAGACAACATCAAGATTGGCGTCAAGGGCCGCGCCTACGTCGCGCCCGTCGGCACCACCTTCCCCACCACGCCGACCGCCGCCTGGGACGTCGCATGGGTCGACCTCGGCTACATGCACCCCGACGGCCTCGAGGAGGCCCTCGGAGAAGACCGCACCGAGATCCAGGCCTGGGGCGAGGAAGCCCCGGTCAAGACCCGCATCAAGTCCCGCGACGGCTCTTTCAAGATGACGTTCCTGGAGACGACCGCCGCGATGCTCCAGCTGTACTACGCGGTGGAAGAGGACGACATGACCAGCACGGCGGCCGCCGTCGGCCCGCCCGCCGTCCCTCAGTTCCTGTCCTTCGGCACCGGGCAGGCCAGCCCCGGAATCGAGCGGGCGCTCGGGATCGACATCATCGAGGGCGACGAGATCGAGCGCATCATGATCGCCCGCGTCGACGTGTCCGACCGCGGCAACCGCAAGCGCTCCGCCGACGACGCCTCCAACTTCGAGCTGACGTTCAAGCCGCTCGCCGCACCCGGCGGCGGCCAGGCCGTACAGCGCTACCTCACCAACGTCGCCCTGACGTAACCCCCCAGAGCTGGTGGTCTGCCGCGCTCACACCCGGGCGGGGGCAGCGCGGCAGACCACCACCCTCACCCCCGTGACCGTCCCCCGCCCCAAGCCCTCGCCCACGAAGGAAGACGCCGTGTCCAAGCCGAACCGCAAGGTGATCCGCCTGCAGCAGATGCGCGCCCAGCGCGCCGAAGCCGCCGGCATCAAGTACGTCGACGTGGTCTTCGAGGTCCCCGGCGACCCCGAGGGCATCTCCGTCCGGGAGCGGGTGTGCTCGTTCCTCACCCAGGACCACTGGCCGATCGAGCTCGTCGAGTCCGTTGAGAAGGACGAGGGCAACGCCAACCTCGGCATCCTCCGCAAGGTGGCGTCCCCGCCCGACGCGTTCGACGACCTCCTCAGGGTCGCCCACCTCACCGTCGGCGAACTCACCGACCTCCTCGACGAACTCAGCAAGGAGGCGGGCACCACCGCGGGGGAAGACTCCGGCTCCTCGCCCTCCTCCGAGAGCACGCCGGAGCCCTTCGAGCCGACATCCAGCGCTACTACCCAGGCCGCCGCCTAACCGAGTTCTGGGCCATGTCCTGGGGAGAGGGGTCGATGAACTGGGCCGAACTCCGCGACCTGGTCGACGCCCTGCCCGAGGAATCCGCCACCCGCGCCGCCGAAGCCGGCGACGTCGACGGAGCCCGCTGGTCGCAGGCCACCTACATCGGGGCCTCCTCCTACAACGCGCTGCTGCTGCTGGTCCGGATCTTGTGGAAGGCCCACCTCCAGGGCGATCCGCCGGACCTGCAGACCATCCAGCCGCCCGTGATGGAAGGCGACGAGCGGTCCCAGGAACTGGCCGAGGCGATCGACGCCCGCAACCGGGCAGTCCTGGAGCGGATGCGGCCCAGCACCACCCCGGCCGACGAGGCGGCCAAGCAGGCAGAGATCGCGCACTGGCTGAAGAAGATCCGCGAACTGGAAGCGGCCAAGCAGGCGGCGCCACAGCAGTAGAAGGGAGGGTGGCATGTCGGAGGGCACCGTCGTCGGCCGGACCCGGGTCTCACTGATCCCGGACGTCAGCCAGTTCGGCGACCGCCTCCGCATCGAGCTGCCCGCTGCTATTCGCGAGCCCGCGAAGGACGCGGGAGACCTCGCCGGCGACCTGATCCGTAACGCGATCAGCAAGAAGCTTGCCAAGCCGATCGGCGTGAAGGTCAAGGCGACCCTCGACGACAAGGCCGCCACCACTGCCCTGCGCCGCCTCACCGACGACCGCACCGTAAAGATCACGGCCGAGCTGGACGACAAGGCTGCCACCGCCTCCCTGCAGAAACTGACGGCGGACCGCAAGGTAAAGATCACCGCCGAGGTCGACGACACCGCAGCCAAGACCAAGCTCGGCTTCCTGTCCGGGCAGCAGAGCGTCGACATCCTCCCGGTCATCCAGCAGGCCGCCTACAACACCGCCAAGCGTCAACTCGACCGGCTCACCGCCGACCGTGTCGTCAACATTCGCGCCTCCGTCGACACCCGCGTCGCCGCGAACGAGATCAACAACCTCATCCGGCGCCGCACCGTGCGGATCGGCGCCGACGTCGACACCCGCGTCGCCGCGAACGACCTCGCCAACCTCACCCGCCGCCGCACCGTCACGGTCCAGGCCCGCGCCGACACCGCCGCCGCCGACGCCTCCCTGCGGGTCCTGACCCGCGACCGGACCGTCAACATCCGGGTCCGCTCCACCGGCCTGGCCGCCCTCACCCTCGGCCTCAGCTCGCTGGGTTCCGGGGGCGGGGGAGGCGGTGGCGTCGGTCTGCTGTCCAGCCGCATCGCCATGCTCACCGGCGCCGCGATCAGCGCGCTGCCCACCATCGGCTCCCTCGGCTCCGCGCTCGCCCAGCTCGGCCCCCTCGCCGCGACCGGCGCGCCCGCCCTGACCACTCTCATCGGCCTGTTCGGCGCGATGAAACTCGGCACCCTCGGCGTCGGCGACGCGATCAAGGCAGCGTTCAACCCGGTGGCCTCCGAGGCCACCAAGGCGGCCACCGCGACCCGGCAGGTGGAAACGGCACAGCGGCAGCTCGCCAACGCCCAGCGCGGCGTAGCCGACGCCGAACGGGCCCTCACCCAGGCCCAGCGCACCGCCCGCCTCACCCAGGCCGAACTGTCCGCCGCCCGCCGCGAGGCCGCCCGCGCCCTCGAGGACATGAACGCCCAGCTGAAACAGGGCGCCCTCGACCAGAAGCAGGCCGCACTCGACGTCGAGCAGGCCGAACTCGACCTCGCCACCACCCGCTCCGACCCCACCGCGACACAGCTGCAGATCCGGCAGGCCGAACTCGCCCTCGAGCGGTCCCGCGCGAACGCCGAGGAGCAGTCCCGGCAGCAAAAGCGCCTGACCACCGAGACCAAGGCGGCCAACAAGGCCGGGGTGGAGGGCAGTCAGCAGGTCCTCGCCGCGCGCGAGCGGATCCGGCAGACCGGCGAGCAGGTAGCCGAGGCCCAACGCTCCCTGGCCGACGCCCACCGCGCTGTCGCCGATGCGGCCCGGCAGGTCGCCGACGCGCAGACCAAGGCGGCCGCACAGACATCCAAGCTGGACACGGCGCTGGCGAAGCTGTCCCCGAACGCCCGCCAGTTCGTCGGCATCCTGCAGTCGATGGCCCCGGCGTGGCGGGACATGCGCCTGGAGGTCCAGGACCGGCTGTTCGACGGACTCGGCAACCGCCTCAGTCGGGTCGGCACACAGATCCTGCCCACCGTCCGCACCGGCCTGACCGGCGCGGCGGGCGAACTCAACACGATGGGCCGCAACGCGCTCACCGCCGTATCGAACCTCGAGCGCACCGGCCAGCTGAAGAAGGTCTTCGACGGCATCACCTCCAGCCTCGGCAACCTCTCCCGCATACCCGGCCAACTGGTCACCGGCCTCGGTCAGCTGTCCATCGCCGCGCAGCCGGCGTTCGACCGGATCACCCAGGGCGCCGCCTCGGCCATGGACCGGGTCATGGACAAGCTGTCCAAGGGCCTGGAGTCCGGCACCCTCGCCGAGTCGATCAACACCGCCCTCGATGTCGCGATCCAGTTCGGCAACGTCCTCGGCGACGTCTTCGGGATCGTCAAGAACATCATGGGCGCGGCCGCCGCCGGGGGCGGCGACTTCTTCGCCGTCATCGGCACCGCCCTCGAGGAGATCCGCCGCATCACCGCCCTGCCGGAAGTGCAGGAATCCCTCCGGGCCATCTTCACCGCCGTCCAGGCCATCGCCACCCTCGTCGCGGGCGCCCTCGGATCAGCGATTCAGGCCGCCCTGCCGCTCCTGGCCACCCTGGCCCCGTTCGTCGTCGAGATCGCCGGCCTCCTCGGCCCCGCCGTCGGAGACCTGCTCGAGCAGCTCGGCGTGGCGCTGATGCCCGTCGCGAAGAACCTTGGACCCGTCCTCGTCGGCATCGCCAAGGCCGCGATCAACCTCGTCGAGGCCCTCTCCCCCCTGCTGCCGGTCGCGGGCGAGCTCCTCGCCTCACTCCTGCCGCCGCTGTTGCCCCTGGTCGACGCGCTCGCCGCCGCCTTCCTCCTCGCCGCACCCGTCATTCGCCAGGTCGCGGGCGCCCTCGGCGCCGCCCTCAAGCCCATCATTGCCGGGCTCGCGGTCATCCTGAAGGAACTCGTCACCCAGGGCCTCGCACTCTTCACCACGGCCCTCCAGACGGCCCTGCCGATCCTGCCGATGCTGCTGCCGCACCTGCTGCAGCTCGGCCGCAGCTTCGGCGAGATCCTGACCGCCGTCGCCCCCCTCATCCCGCAAATCACGATGATGGGCGCGCAGTTCCTCCTGGCCCTGCTGCCCGCCCTGATCCCGCTGATCCCGCCCCTCGTGCAGCTGTCCACGCTGTTCCTGCGGCTCGCGACCTGGCTCATCGTCAAGATCGTCGTCCCCGCGCTGACCAAGCTCGTCAACTTCCTCGCCGCCCTACGCAAGGCCTTCCAGCCCGCCGTCGACGCGGTGAAGTGGCTGACGAAGGCGATCGCGAGCGCCTTCGAGTGGGTGTACGACAAGCTGCTCGGCCACTCGATCATCCCGGACATCGTCAACGGCACCATCGGCTGGTTCCGCGACATGTGGCGCCGCACCGTGAAGATCTTCACCGATCTCAAGGACGGCGCGATCCGGATCTGGAACGACTTCTGGTCCGGGATCCGCTCGACCGCCACGGATGCGTGGAAGAAGGTCCGCGGCGGCTTCGACGCGTTCGCCAAGGGACTGCGCGAGGCCTTCGAGGACGCCCGCGACGCGATCGGCCAGATCTGGGCCGGACTGAAGAACCTGGTCAAGGAGCCCATCAAGTTCTGGATCGAGACCGTCTACAACCGCGGCATCGTGACCGTCTGGAACCAGACCGCCGCGAAGATCCCCGGCGTCCCGGACCTGAAGCCGATGAGCATGCCGAAGGGCTTCGCCCGTGGCGGCATCCTCTCCGGGGACTCCAACTGGTGGCAGGGCGACGACCAACTCGTCCCCATGCGACGCGGCGAGGGCGTCTACGTCTCCGAGGTCATGCGCGACCCGTACGAGCGGGCACGCCTGCACGCCATGAACCAGGCCGCCATCCGAGGCCAGAACCCGGCGATCGCCCGCTCCCAGTACGGGTTCGCCGGCGGCGGCATCATCGGCGACCTCGGCTCCGGCCTGAAGAGCCTCGGCTCGAACATCGCCGACAGCGTCACCGGCGCGCTCGGCAAGGGCGCCGACGCCGTACGCGGGCGCTTCGGCGACCTCGCCGCGAAGGCCCTCAAGCCCGTCAAGTCCGGGATCACCAAGGCCCTCGGCACGAACACCAGCACCTGGCCCGGCATGGTCGCCCGCGCCCCGCTGAACCTCATCGACCGGGCCGTCGACTACATCCGCGGCAAGGACATCCCCGACTCCACCGGCGCCTGGACGAAGCCGGTGAAGGCCGCCTACGGCACCCGCTTCGGCGCCCGGGGCCTGATGTGGTCCTCCGGCCGCCACACCGGCCTGGACTTCCCCGCCCGCACCGGTACCAAGGTCGTCGCTGTCGACAACGGCACAGTGAACTCCGCCGAGTCCGGTGGCCCGTACGGGCGCCACGTCGTCATCAACCACGGCGGCAAGCTGCAGTCGCTGTACGCGCACCTCTCCTCGATCGCTGCAAAGGTCGGCGCCGGCATCACCCGGGGCGCGAAGGTCGGCGCCGTCGGCGCGACCGGCAACACCACCGGTCCGCACCTGCACCTCGAGGCCCGCGTCAACGGCCGCGCCGTCGACCCGATGAAGTACCTCACCGCTTCCGGCGGGGACGGCGGCACCGGCGTACAGCGCTGGCGCGGCGTCGTCGAGCAGGCCCTCGGCCAGGTCCGCCAGTCCCTGTCCCTGGCCGACACCACCCTGCGGCGGATGCGGCAGGAGTCCGGCGGCAACCCCAAGGCCGTCAACCGGTGGGACTCCAACTGGCAGGCCGGCTACCCCAGCGTCGGCCTCATGCAGGTCATCCGGGGCACCTTCCGCGCGTACGCCGGGAAGTACAAGAACACCGGCCCGTTCATGTACGGCGTCAGCACCGACCCGATGGCCAATGTGTACGCCTCGATGCGGTACGCGCTCGCCCGGTACGGGTCTCTGTCCAGGGCGTACAACCGGCCCGGCGGCTACGCCCTCGGCGGCCTCGTCGGCGGCGGTACCCGTATCGGCCGGGGCCTGCCTCGCGGCTACGCGTCCGGCGGCATCGTCCGCGTGGGCGGGAAGCGCATCGACACCGGCCCCATCGCCGCGTCCGTCGGCTCGGACTTTTTGAAGAAGCTGACCGGCACCGCCTCCCAGATCAGCGCGGCCATGACCCTGGTCGCGAACGCGGTGAAGAACGCGTTCAAGGGCGTGAAGTCGACCATCGACAACGCGCTCCTGGCGAAGATCTCCGCCTCGAACGCGCAGCTGCAGGCCCTGGCCAAGCAGCGTGACGCGATCGCCGCGAAAATCTCGGCGGCCAACGCGTTCGCTGCCGAAGCCGCCCAGAACGCCACCCAGTTCACCCAGATGACCGGCCTGCCCAACGGTGGGTTCGGCTTCGGGGCGGGCGGCATCCTCGCCGGCCTGAACTCCCGCCTGTCGCAGCTGAAGGCGTTCGGGAAGAACCTCCAGGTTCTCGCCCAGCGCGGCTTGTCCAAGGCCCTGCTTCAGCAGATCATCAACGCCGGGCCGGACGGCGGCGCCGCCTACGCCCAGGCCCTCGTCGACGCGACCCCGCAGCAGCTCAAGGACATCAACGCCACCCAGGCCGCGATCACCAAGGCCACCACCGCGTACGGGAAGGACGCCGCCGACGCCCTCTACGACGCCGGGTCCCAGTCCGGCAAGGGCTACCTCGCCGGACTGAAGGCGCAGGAGAAGGCCATTGAGAACGCCATGTCCGCCCTGGCCAAGAAGATCAAGGCGACCATCGAGAAGGCCCTGAAAATCAAGAGTCCGTCGCTGGTGTTCGCCCAGCTCGGCGAGTTCACCGTCCAGGGCTTCGCCCAGGGCATGCGCGCCGCCACCCCCCAGGCCGCCGCCACCGCCGCACGCATGGCCGCCATCGTCCGCTCGAGCGCCGGAGCGGGCGGAACCCGGATCGGGAACAGCACCTCGACCACCACTGTCGGCGACCGGATCCTCAACTACCAGGCCACCGTGCGCGAGCAGGCCTCCCGCGCCTCGGTCCTGGCCGCGCTCGCCCTGGAGGACCAGCTCCACCGGCCCGTCGTAGTGGGAGCCTGACATGCCCATCCTCGTCGCTCCCGCCGTCCCGGAGACCCCGCCCGGCGTCCCGTGGCCGACCCGCATCAACGAGCAGCCCCAGGTGTCGTTCATCGACCCCGCCGGCCTCGTCACCAGGTTCACGGACTGGGAGAACGGCTGGGTCCTCCAGCCCGGCGCCAAGGGCCTGGACATGCCCGCCTACGCCTTCAGCCAGGACGAATCCCCCGGCATCGACGGCTACGAGATCCGCCAGGTCCGCGCCCAGGGCAAGGAGATCGCCCTGCCCGTCGCGTTCTGGGCGGACGACTCCCGCGCCGCGTACCTCGCCCGCCGCCGGGGTCTGATCCGCTCCCTGAACCCCAAGCGCGGCCTGGGCACCCTCACCGTCGTCCAGTACGACGGCTCCGCCCGCACCATCGCTGCCCTCTACTCCGCAGGCCTCGAGGGCGACGAATCCCTCGACACCGCCGGGACCCGCTGGTGCATGAACGTCCTGTCCTTCGCCTGCCCGTCACCGTTCTGGCTCGGCGCGGAATCCTCCACCCAGTGGCAGGCCGCCGAGTCCGGGACGTTCTTCCCCGTGCTGCCGCTGACCGTCGGTACCTCCCACGTCCTGGGCTCGGTCACCGTCGACAACGACGGCGACGACACCGCCTTTCCCGTGTGGACGATCGAAGGCCCGGCCACCAGCGTCACCCTCACCAACGTCACGACCGACGAGACCCTCGTCCTCACCCGCACCATCATCGGCGGCGACACGATCGTCATCGACACCCGCGAGCGCCGCCAGACGGCCCTGCTCAACGACGTCACGAACCTGTGGAACGACATCTCCGACGCCTCCACCATGTGGGCCCTTCAGCCCGGCATCAACGCGCTCACCCTCACGGTCGCCGGATCCACGTCCGAGACCCGCGTCCGCATGACCTACCAGCCCCGCTACCTCGCCGCCTGAAAGGAGGAGGAACCCCATGTCCGCGCTGCGCGTATACGTCCGCAACAGCACCCTCGCGCGCCTCGGCCAGGTCGACGACTACACGTCCCTGACCCTCGTGCCGCGCTACAACTCCATCGGCACCTTCTCCATGGAGGTCTCCGCCGACTCCTCCAAGGCGCCCCTCCTCGTCGAGGGCAACGGGCTGATCATCCGCACCCCGGACGGCGACACCGTCATGTCCGGCCCTATCCGCACCGTCGACTGGGCGCGCTCCTCCAGCGACGCAGGCTCCGGGCGGCTCACCGTCAGCGGCCTCGACGACACCGGCCTCCTCGCCCAGTACACGTGCTGGCCCAAGCCCACCGCCCTCATCGGCGCGCAGACCGATCCCGTCTACAAGATCAGCGCGGTCGTGGCAGAGACCGCGATGCGCCAGCTCGTCAACCTCAATGCCGGACCCGGCTCCCTCGCCTCCCGCACGAACCTGCTGCTCACCCTCGCCCCCGACGGCGCGAACGGTCCGACGATCACCCGTGAGGTCAACCAGTTCGACAACCTCCTCACCGTGCTGCAGGACATCGCAGGCGCCGCCGGCCTCGGCTTCCGGGTCGTCCAGGAAAGCGCCAGCCTCGAGTTCCAGGTGTACGAGCCCGTCGACGCCTCCGGCACCGCCCGGTTCTCCTTCCGCCTGGGCAACCTCACCGACGCCTCCTACTCCACCACCCCGCCCACCTGCACCCGCGCCATCGTCGTCGCCGGCGGCCAGACCTCCCCCCGCGTCTGCGCCGTCTACGACCGCACCGACCCCCTCTTCCCCGGCCTGGTCCTCGAGCAGTTCGTCGACCAGACCTCCGTCGACAGCGCCTCCGTCGACCTCACCGCCCAGATGGACCAGGCCGCCGAGGAAGCCCTCACCAACGGCGCAGGCCAAGGCTCCCTGTCCATCAGCCCCATCGACATCCCCCAGCTGCGCTACGGCCGCGACTACAACGTCGGCGACACCGTCTCCGCCGACATCCGCGGCTCCTGGTACACCGACGTCGTCCGCGAAGTCACCCTCTCCTGCACCGCCGCCGACGGAGCGAAGGTGACCGCGACCGTCGGCGGCGACAGCACCGGCACCGGGCCCGTCGCCCGCATCTACGCCCTCATCGCCCAGGTCAAGAAGGACGTCGGGCGCCTGAAAACACGAAAGGCGGCCTGACCACCATGGCTGAGTTCTCCGGGCCGTTCACCGGCAGCAGCATCTCCACCGAACTCCAGTGGTCCCGCATGGCCCGCTGGTGGGGCCTGGACGGCGTCCACGCCGACGACGCCGCCGACCTCACCCTGAAGGTCACCGGCAGCGGTGCCACCACCGTCGCCGTCGCCACCGGCCGCGCCTTCGTCAACGGCTTCTACTACGACAACGACGCCACCAAGAACCTGGCCGTCCCCGCCAACGCGGGCGGTAGCGCCCGCGTCGACCTCGTCGTGCTGCGCGCCAGCCAGTCCGCCAACTCCGTCACCGCCGTCTACAAGGAAGGCGGCGTGACCGCGCCCCCTCTCACCCAGGAGGAGGACGGGGTCTGGGAGATCCCCCTCGCCCAGTGCACCGTCGCCGCCGGCTCCACCGTGGTCATGGCCGTCAACGTCGCCGACCGCCGCTACTTCACCGACCGCGGCGTTGTTCCCGCCGTACCCGGCGTACGCCCCACCTCCCGCCGCAACCAGCTCCTGGTCGACAACGGGAAGCTGTACGTCGGCGACGGCTCGGCCTGGCGGTGGATCGCCACCGCCGGTATCGACGACTCCACCTACACCCCCGTATGGAACTCCGCCGAGACCACCATCAACTGGGGCGTCGGCTCCACGAACATCGGCCGCTACCAGGCCGTCGGCAAGCGCGTAGACGTCACCATCCAGCTCATCCCGACCGGGAACCCGCCCGAGTACACCGAGCCGATCCAGGTCACCCTGCCGCCCGGCCTGCCCTGCACCACCGCCTTCCGCTCGCTGTTCAAGTGGAACTACACCAGCGACAACGACGAGGGCTCAGCGGTCGGTATCGGCATGACGTTCCCCACCACCGACGGCACCAACAAGATCGCCCGACTTCGCTTCCCCACGTCCACAGGCAACAGCGTCCTCGACACGCCCAACAGCCTGAACCTGCTCACCAACCGCCCCTTCAACATCCGCGCCGGTGACGTCCTCACCATCGACGGCTCCTACTGGCTCGCCTGAGCTGAGAAAGCGAGAACGCTGTGGCCAGGCACCTGTTCGGAGGTAGCCCCTCCGACTATGCGATGGAGCGCGTCGGCACCGATCTGCAGCTCAGGCCCGGAGCGGTCGGCACCGTATGGACCGCGCTCACCGGCGGTACGCAGATCACCGACCTGACCGACCTGACCGGCACGCCGATCGAAGAGGTCACCGCCGACGAAGACGGCGCCGTCTCCTTCCACGGCCCCGACGGCGAAGCGATCCTCTTCGTCGACTTCGGATACGGACGCCGTTACGTCATGGCCGCCACCGACACCGGGTCGATCCTGGCCGACTTCATCGCCAGCGGGGGAGAGCCGAACGGCTGGGCGCCCCTGGACGGCACCGGCATGATCGACGTCAACCTCCTGCCCGGCCATCTGGACTGGCTCGTCGCGACCGCCGCCGAGTTCGGGGCCGTCGGCGACGGCGTGGCCGACGACACGATCGCCCTGCAGAGCGCCATCGACGCCGCGGCTGCGGCCGGCACCGCCCTCTACCTCCCGCACGGCACCTACCTCGTGTCCTCCCCGATCACCATCGCCGCCGTACAGGACCTGTCCATCTTCGGATCCGGCTGGGGCACCTCGGTCAAACTCGCGGCAGGCAGCGACTGCTTCGTCTTCGAGATGACGGGAGCCGACACCCGCATCACCATGCGGGACCTGACCATCGACGGAAACTGCATCGAGCAGGGCCCCAGCGGAACCTCCGGCGGTATCTACGCAGCCGGATCGGTCGCTTCCCGCTACGACAACATCCACTTCATCGCCTGCCGCGACGACGCCCTCTACCTCGGCGGCATGACCGGCGGCGCCTTCGGCCACAACAACCGCGTCTTCGGCTGCCTCTTCGACCAGTCCATGAACTCCACCGGCCCCGGCCGCGGCATCCACACGGACTCCAGCGACGAAAACCAGATCATCGCCTGCGACTTCGAATTCCTCGGCGGCGAGGGCGGCACCACCTTCGGCACCGCCGTCTGCATCCTGGACCGAGCGGGCACGCAGTTCATCTCCGACTGCAACTTCGTCGGCGGCGCCACGAACAACACCAAGGGTGTCCGTCTGCAGGACTGCTCGAGCACAAAGATCGTCGACTGCAACTTCGACGGCACGGCCGGCGACTCCATCTTCATCGCCGGAACGGGCAACGTCGTCGCCAACTGCACCATCTTCAGCCCCGGCGAGGTCGGCTCCCTCACCGGCCAGGTCTCCGGCATCCACCTGGAGTTCGGCACCAAGGACAACAACGTCATCGGGAACTCGATCGCGTCCTCGCCCACCAACGGCCGCACCCGCTCCCTGATCCGTGAAGAGGCCTCCGGCTCCGCCGGCCCGAACCTCATCACCGGCAACGCTCTCATCACCAAGGGCACCCTCGCGGTCTCCGCCGTCGAGATCGCGGGCGCGGGCACGATCTTCAAGGACAACCTCGGCGCCGCGATCCCGCCCATCGTCGTCAAGTCCATCGACACCCCGCGCGCGAGCACCGTCACCCCCACCGCCGACCCGCACCTCACCCTCCCGGTCGCCGCGAACTCCATCTACGACATCGAACTCCCCGCCGTGTGGACCAACGGCGGCGGCGGGTTCCGCGCCACCTGGACGGTCCCCGCGGGCGCCTCGATGGTGTGGACCGACAACGACGGAGTGGGCGTGGCCACGGCGGCCGGCGTCGTCACCTTCGCGTCCGGCACCGGAACCACGTTCAAAGGCACCCTCGTCACCGGCGCCACCGCCGGGAGCATCACCTTCCTGTGGGCGCAGAACACCTCGAACGCGGGCGACACCGTCCTGCGTGGCGGATGCGCGCTCAAGGCGGAGCGAGTCGCCTGATCCGAATGACAACGCGCCCGGACACCGCGAACCCGGGCCTGAACCTCGTCTCCTGACCCCCGGAAAGGACCACCCACATGAGACACCTGTTCGGGGGCAGCCCGGCCGACTTCGCCATGGAACGCGTCGGGTACCAGCTCCAGCTGCGCCCATTCGCCGTCGGCACCGTCTGGGATGCACCGTCCGACGGCTCCCAACTCATCGATCTCGCCGACCTCGGCACCAACCCCATCACGCACGTCAACGCGAACACCGATGGATCGGTTTCCTTCTATGGCCCCGACGGGGTCACCCTGCTCTACGTCGACTTCGGGTACGGGCGCCGCTACGCGATGACCGCCACCGACACCGGCTCCATCCTCGCCGACTTCATCGCCGACGGCGGAGAGCCCGGCGGCTGGGCGCAGCTCGACGGCAGCGGAAAACTCGACAGCGGCCAGGCCCCGACGGACCTGGTCGCGGAGACGCTGACCGTCACCGGCAGCTCCCTTGTCGACGACCTCGACGTTCAGGGCGACCTGGACGTGTCCGGCACGCTCACCCCCGAGAACCTACAGATGTCCGGCATGCGCATCTACAACCCCAAGGTGTACGGGGCGCTCGGCAACGGCACCGGGAACGACGCCACGGCCATCAATGCCGCACTGAGCGCGGCATCTGCGGCGGGCGGCGGCTGGGTCATCGTCCCCTCCGGCACCTACATGATCGGCGCAATCCTCCGGATCTACGGCAACACCCGGCTGACCCTCCTGCCCGGCACAGAGTTCCGGCGGAACTACGCCGGGACGATGATCCTCAACGGCGACGCGGCCCAGAGCCTCGGCGGCTACACAGGGCACGGCAACATCCTCATCGAGGGCGGCGTGTGGAACATGCGCGGCACCACCGCCGGGCTCACCGCGAGCGCCATGTGCATGAGCATCGGCCACGCCCGCGGCATCACCATCCGCGACACGGAAGTCCTGGACCTCCCCGGCTACCACGCCATCGAGCTGAACTCCGTCCAGACCGGCCGGATCCTGAACTGCCAGTTCCGCGGGTACATCGACCCCGGATCGAGGGACTTCTCCGAGGCCGTACAGATCGACCTCGCCAAGTCCAGCTCGGTGTTCGGTGGCTTCGGACCGTATGACAACACGGTCTGCCAAGACATCGAGGTCCGCGGCTGCTACGTCGGCGCCTCGGGCACCGCGGGAACCGTCGCGTGGCCGCGCGGAATCGGCTCCCACTCAGCCACGATCGGCACCCGACACTCCGGGATCCGCATCATCGGCAACACCTTCGACGGCCTGTCCCAGTACGCGGTCGGCGGGTACGACTGGCGCGACACCGTCATCCAGGGCAACGTCATCTCCGGGTGCGGCGCGGGCGTGCGCATGCGCGTGGTGGACACCGGCGACACCGAGGACACCAAGAACCTCGCGGGCACGCAGACGAGCGCGTCGCAGGACCTGCGCAACATCACGATCAGCGGCAACACCATCCGCGGCACCACCGGCCACGACGACGCGATCCTGCTCATGGGCGAGGCCACCGGCAAGGTCCTCGACGCCACGATCACCGGCAACGTCATCGACGGCGTCACCAGCGGCTCGCAGAACGGGATCCGGCTGGAGTACGTCGAGCAGTACACCGTCTCGGGCAACACCATCCGGGACACGGCCGGCACGGGCATCTCGCAGCAGAACATCGTCGGCAGCACCGTCACCGGGAACCGGGTGTACACACCGACCGCGTCGGGCATCTCGTGCGACACCGGTACCGGCGTCCTCATCGCCAGCAACACGATCCAGAACGCGGGCGTCAACGGCGTCCACGTCCTCAGCGGATCCGACGTCCAGGTGACCGGCAACTACATCAAGGGCGCCTCGCGATCGGCGGCCGGCTCGTGGGGCATCCGCTGCTCGACCAGCTCCGACGGACTCCTCATCGCAGGGAACAAGGTCCGCAAGTTCGGCAGCGGCAACGAGGTCGCCGCCGGTATCGGCATCACGTCGACCTGCACGAACGTGCGCCGCTACGGCAACGACCTGAGCGACACGGGCGTGGACGACCAGTCCACCGGCCCCGATACCAGCCCGTTCGACCTGGGCTTCGGGGCAGTCGAGAACGCCATGCGGCCCTCAGGCCGGTACGAGACCACCTCACGGCTACGCGCGGGCACCAGCAACACTCCCACCTCGGGCACGCTGTACCTGGTGCCGATCTGGCTGCCCAAGGGCCAGGTCATCTCGAACCTCGGGTTCGTGTCCGGCGGCACCGCCGCCTCAGCGCCGACCAACTACTGGTTCACGCTCCACAACTCGGCGAAGGTCGCCCTGGCGAGGACAGCAGACCAGCTGACCGCAGCCTGGGCCGCCAACACCGCGAAGACGCTGGCGATCGCTCAGACCACCGCCGGGGCCGCGTCCACCTACACCACGACGTATACGGGCCTGCACTACCTCGGCGTCATGATCAAGGCGACGACCGTGCCCAACCTCGTCTCCGAGGGGTCCGTCGCCGACGTCCTCGCCTCCGTCGCCACCGGATTCGGCGGCACCGACGCGAGCCAGACAACCCCTCCCACCGTCACCGCCGGGGCTTTCACCGCCGGAGCTTTCGGTACCGGCTCGGGGATCCTGCTGTACGGCTACGCCACCTGACGAGGCAGAAGGACACCGAATGTCGATTCTCACGGGCCCATCAGGCCACGGCACGATCCTCAGCGTGGCCCCGGCGACGCCTGGCTGGCGAGTAGAAGCATTCGCCCCGCGCGGCACGGACACCGCACAGATGCCCGCACCGTCCCACGTCGTCGCCTGGGCCCTGCTCACCGACACCATCGCCCCCGGCGGCGCCCGGGTTGAGCCGGTCTTCTACGCGGGGGACCGGACCTGGACGCCCGACCAGTACCGCGAGGCGTACGGCGAAGACCTCACCCTGAAGGTCGTCCCGGCCTGATGACGGGCAGACTCGCGGTGCTCGGTCATTCTTCGTCAAGGGCGTTGCGATAGCCGCTGTTCTCGATGTGGAGAGCGGCGGTGAGCATACCGAGCACGGTGATCCAGTCGAGGGATTCACTGGCGCCCTTGACGAGGCTCACGCTTCCGTCAGCCTTGACAACCTTGACGAGGAGGTGGGCGTCGACCGGCATGTCCCCGTCGTCCAAATCCAGCGTGACGCCGAGCGAGTCCAGCAGCTGCCCCACCTTCTGCTCAGCCACAGTCTGTCCCCCTGTCGGAGAGGAGCCGGACACCGACGTAGGTGGCGAGGCAGAGGAACGCGGCGATCAATGAGCCGATGACGAGTTCTATGAGTTGCCCGGCAAGAGCCGCGAGGGCCACGAGCACGAGCGGGACCAGCGACAGCACAGCCCACCCCGTGATCCGACGCGCAGGGGGCGCCTTCGCAGGCCTGCTCACAACACCCCCTCGATCACACGCTTGAGCATGGACTGCACGTAGGACGTGGCGACCCGCTCGGCGTTCGCCTCGGCCCAGCCGCGCCCGACCATGTCGGCCTTCACACCCTCGGCTGAGTCGAGGATCGGGGCGATGAGTTCCTTCGTCTCCATGCAGGCCGCCGCGACCTGTTGCTGCATGGCGGCGATGGCAGAGGGGTCAGGCATGGGCGGCCTCCTTCGCGGCGCGGGCTTCCAGCCACGCGACGGCTTCCTCGAGTGGGCGGATGTCTGGGCGGTCCCACCAGCTGCCGTAGCGGACTATTTCGACGTTCCTCAGGCCGCGAAGCCTGTGCTCGCCGGACGCGTACACCACCCGCGGGTCGCGGGGGCTGTGCCCGGTTTCACGGCACCAGGCATGGAACATCTGAAGGTTCTTCGCGAGAACGACGGTGCGGGCGGGGCCAGTCTGCTGCATACCGCGAGCGTAGGAGCGTACGGCCCTGGCGTTCCCCCGGCCGGTCTCGCGCCGACTTGAGGCAGGGGAACACCCTCAACGAACCGCCATAGCCTGTGAATCAACGGCAAAACAAGCCCAAGAGCTTCAGTATCACGGCCCGGTTCTTATGGAGGTTCCATGGCCACCCCGCCCGCAGCCCGCACGTTCCTCCAAGCCCTCCTCGACGAAGGCGTCACCGTCGTCGAGGTCGGCGACTGGGAGGACCACAACCGCAACCACAAGGGCCCTTGGGGCCCCGTCCACGGTGTGATGATCCACCACACCGTCACCTCCGGGTCCAAGCGCACCGTGGAGATATGCCGCGACGGCCACTCCAGTCTCCCCGGCCCCCTGTGCCATGGCGTCATCACCAAGGACGGCCGCGTCCACCTCGTCGGCTACGGTCGTACAAACCACGCTGGCCTCGGTGACCCGGACGTCCTGCGCGCCGTCATCGACGAGAAGACGCTGCCCGCCGACGACGAGGCCACCGTCGACGGGAACAGACACTTCTACGGCTTCGAGTGCGAGAACCTCGGCGACGGCCAGGACCCGTGGCCCGCCGCTCAGCTCGACGCCATCGAGCGCGTCGCGGCCGCGCTCTGCCGTCACCACGGCTGGGACTCCGGTTCGGTGATTGGCCACCTCAACTGGCAGCCCGGCAAGGTAGACCCGCGCGGCTTCACCATGGAATCCATGCGGGCCCGGGTCGACACCCGCCTCGGCAAGGTCACCCCCAAGCCCCCGGTCACCCTGCCGACCCCGGTCAAGCCGGTCGTGGACCTGTCCAAGCTGGTCGCCGCCGCCCGTTCCAACCCGGCCGCCAAGGGCACCCCCGTCACCTACAGCGGCGTGAAGACCGTCGAGGCGGCCCTGGTCGACGAAGGCCTGCTCGGCAAGCTGCTCTCCGACGGCCACTACGGCACCAGCACCGTCAAGGCGTACGCGGCCTGGCAGCGCTCGAAGGCCGGCGGCTCCTACACCGGCTCCGACGCCGACGGCATCCCCGGCCGTACGTCCCTCGAGCGCCTCGGCAAGAAGCACGGCTTCACCGTCGTCTCCTGACCACCCCACCCACCTTCACCCCTCCACACGGAAGGACCGCCCATGTTCGGCATCGCGCTCGGCAGGGAACCCGCCCTCGTCCTCGGCCTCATCGCCGCCGGAGTCAAGCTCATCGGCTACGAGTTCGACGTCTCCGACGGCGTCCAGACCGGCATCAACGCCGTCGCCGCCGGCGTCGTCGCCCTCATCATCGCGTTCGTCGCGAAGAACGGCGCCTGGGGCGCCGCCATCCTCCAGACCGCCCAGGCCGTCATGGCGCTGTTCGTCGGCCTCGGCCTGAACTGGGACGCCGACCGCCAGGCCCTGTGGATGGCCGCCATCGCCGCCGGTCTCGCCGTCGTCGAGCGGTTCATGGTCACCCCGCCCCTCGCCACCACCCGGCTCGAGGAGTCCAGCGTCGTCAAGTCGGTCCCGGCCTGAACGCCCAGGCCCCGTTAACCCCCCACTACGGAGCACGACATGGCCGATGAGCCGTCTCTGGGAGAGCTGGGGCGACTCATCCAGGCCCTTCGCGGCGATGTCCGCGACGACTACGCGCAGATCAACAGCCGCCTGGACAGGCTGGTGTCGATCGACGTGTATGCCGTCGAAAAGGCGGCCCTGCTGAAGGATCTGTCCGACCTGGAGAAGACGGTGCAGCAACTGTCTACCAAGCACAACGACGACATGCGTGCTGTACAGGACCAGCGCGTCCAGGATGCAGACCGGATCACCCAGACCCGGCGCTGGCTGGTCGGAGCAGTCATCTCCCTGCTCGGAATCCTCGTCCCCGTGATCCTCTTCATGGCAGGAGGCAAGACGTGACCCCCCCGAAGCCTGGCAGCCGGGTGGAAACACGTAAGCGGCGCCGCCGCGACAACCTAACCGCCGCCGCAGCGATCATCCTTGCCTCCGGCGCACTGGCGGCTGTCGTCACCGGCTTCCTGCTCATGTCCAGGGCGTTGGAGAGCGCACACCGCGACGTCGCCCTGCTCACCCAGCAAGTCGAGAACATGGGAGGAACCCCGGTCGCCGGCCCCAGCGGGGAGCCAGGGGAAGCCGGGCTGATCGGACCGTCCGGACCAGTGGGCCCATCAGGGGCCGCAGGTAAACCGGGCAAGGACGCCCCGACCATCACTCCCAGCCCAGGCGCCACTGGACCAGTCGGCCCGGCAGGCGCGCCAGGAGCAGACTCCACGGCGCCCGGCCCAACCGGGCCTGCTGGCCAGGACGGAGCAAGCGGGGCGCCCGGCAAAGACGGCACGGACGGCAAAGACGCCGCGCCTCCGGCCCAGCAGACCTTCCACGACCAGGACGGCAACACCTACCGGTGCACCCTGACTGACGCCTCCGACCCGGACAACCCCGAGTACGACTGCACTCAGACCACCACGGCCAGCCCGGAGCCCTCGCCCACCCCGCCCCAGGAACCCAGCCCCACCGACACATCGCCATCCGGGCTACTCCCGCTCAACTTGCTGGATCGACGTCGTTCCTGAGGGCGGCCTGTAACTGCTCCTCCGGCCTATCCGGTGATCTGGCCGGTGAACTCGGGGAACTCTAGATCGAAGTTGTCGCTGGCCCGCTGCACGATGACCACGACCTTCCGGCCGTACTTCGTCTCCAGCATGTTGTCGTCGGTCTTCGTCGCCGATACACCCGGAGCGAGGCGGCCCTCGAGCGGCTCCGACCCCTTCTCGAAGGTGGTGGTGGCCGCCTGCCCGCCGTTGGTCGCCCCCTCGATGATCAGCGACAGCTCGTCCAGCGCGACCGGCGCGGCGCCGGTGTTCTCCAGCTTCAGCGTCACCCGGAAGTCCCGCTCCCCGGGCCTCGCCGACTCCAGCAGCTCCGTGTCGTAGTCGGTGAACACCTTCGCGCCGACCACGGTCACCTTCAGCCCGTCCGGCCACGTGTACGACTCCCCGAACCGCAGCCCCGTCGCCTGCTCCTCGGAGCCGTCCCCGCCCGTGCCGGCCGACTCGCCCGAGCAGTGCTCCATCCAGTCGGCCTGACTCAGATCCTCATCGGAGCAGTCGACGGCCTTCTCCTTGGACGGCTTCGTGGCAGCCGACCGGCTCGCCTCCGCCTGCTGGCCTCCGCTGTCCCCGTCCCCGCTGCAGGCCGCCGTGAGCGAGGCAAGCAGAACAACGGCGGCCGCTCGTCTGGCAGTTCGTACGCGCATGATTCCCCCAGCTCGGATATGACTGCTCACGGTAGGTGCCCGAGTTGCCGGAGGAGACCGTCGTGACGAGCCCGTGACCCGCCCGTCCGCGCTCGCGCGTACGTACGATGACGGCATGACGACGCCCCCGCCCGCACCTCCTACCCCCACGTGTCCTCCCGCCTACGTCGGGCCGTGCGCCAGGTGCGGGCGTCCCACGCACAAGTACGGGCTCGGCGGCTGCCCTCTGTGCGTGGTCTGCCACGCCCCCGTGCTCGCCCAGCAGGCTAGGAAGACCGGGGCGTGACGAGCCCGCGACCCGCCCGTCTGCACCAGTCGTGATTCGGGCGAACGTGGCCGCTTCACCGGACGCGGTATGACCGGCGTCGCTACGGTGGGCGGGTGACTGAGCAACGAGGCCCCAAGCGTGATGGCGAACTGACCGACGAGCAGGCTGCGCTGCTCCTGCAGTCCTTCACCGAGACCATCACCGAGGCCGGGGAGATCGCGGCGATGCTGTCGAAGTACGTCGCAGCGGGCGGCCGGGACTGGGAAACGTACGAACGGCTGCTGGACCACTGGTCCCGCCAGGGCCTGAAAATGGTTCAAGCCGGCCGTGGAGCTCTCCGCCCCGAACTGGCCCGGCTGTCGGTCAAGCAGGTCGAGCAAGCCGCCGGGATCACCAGCCGCGAGGGCGGGATGCGCGAGCACCTGCACCAGAGGGTGGCCGCCGCAGTGCTGTCCACGGTCTGGTTCGCAGGCGAGCACCATCTGATCGAGCCCGAGGACTGGCCGGAGGATCTGCCCGACGTCGTCCTGAGCGCCGTACGGCAGGCCCCGGGCATCAACAACGACGCCATGATGCGTAATCTTCGCGATCCCGGCAGAGGGCCCCGAGCTTAGGATCGTTTCTGGCGAAGAATCGAACTCCCTCGAACTACTAGGGATCTACCAGTTGGTCCCGGACTGGTAGATCGTCGCGGGGATGACGGTGCTCTGGTTCCCGATAAGCTCACATGCCACTGGCGATCGGGGATGCGATGCGGGAATGCATGACGGAAGGTGTGGAGTTCTCGGCGGACGAGGTGCAGCGCCTGGAGCAACTGCCCAACGCCGCACACGAGGTCAAGTCACCTCTGGACTGCGAACTCGAGGCCGGCCACGCCGGGCTGCACGTCGGTCTCGCCCAGTCTGAAGACCGAGGGACAGACGGCATCACGAACTGGTGGCTCCGCTGGTCGGACCAGTCACGCGAGTGGACGCACGAACCGACGTGCTACACCGAGAATCACGACGCCTCCGAACTCTGCCTCCTACCTGCCGGTCACGAGGGCGCCCACAGCTGGTCCTGAAGCCAAGGGGGTTCCTCGGTGTACGCGAGTCCCGACGACGAAGCCACCGCACACCTGCTCGTGGTGGCCGCCTTCCACGAGGCCGCCGCCAAGGCCGACGAGCACGACGACGTCTCCATCGGCGAGTTCTCCCGGGCTGTCCTCCGCCGCTTCGACGAGTTCGGTGACCTCCAGGGCCGCCTGTACGACGTGGTCCGCGGCTACGCCCAGAGGAACGCGTCCCTCGAGGATCAGGCCGCGCTGGACCGGTGGATCGCGGAGAAGACCGGTCCCTGACCTGCCGCGCCGGGGCAACTGACCGCCTGGCTCCAGATAATGTTCCATCAGCCGAGGGACCGCGGGGAGGGCCCATGGAAGGCAGCGCCGACGACGAGGCAACCGGCCGACTACTCACGGCCGCTGCTCTGCACAATGCGGCTGCGCACGCCGAAACCATCCAGGACCCGAACCTGGCCAGCGCCGCGCAGACGATGCTGGAAGCCTGGGACGAGGACGGCAAGGTGGAAGGCATCATGCAGCTGGTCGTCATGAAGTACGCCATGGACCATGGCACTGACGACGATGTGGCCGCGCTGCACCGCTGGTTCGCCGCCACCGCTGGCTGAAGACACTGCCCGGCAGGGGATCGCCCTGGGGGACGCGCATAACGTGTGTTATGCAGAAGCGCTAGGGTGATCCACATGGCCGTCACCGCAGAGCACATCAACCGCATCGCCGACTTCGTAGACGCACGCATCGACGAGCAGTTCAGCGGAGAACACCACACACGCCACTTCGACAAGGACCCCGTGGCACGATCGCTGCGCGCACTGAGTCGCGTCGTGGGCGATATCCGATCCCGACGTACGCTCGCCGACCGCGGCGAACCGGAACTGGCCACCGCCATCGGCCTCGTCCTGACCTTCGCCTGGAGCGAACTCGCCACCATCGCCAAGGAGTGGAAGGACCACCCGGACTACCTGCCCGAGTTCGCCCTGTTCGCCTACGACGTGGGCACCGATCGAGCGGGCACCTGATGACCCAGCACACCATCACCCCCAGACCCACCGCCGAACTCGACCGCCCGGGCGCCGCTCAGGACGCCCTGTTCTGGCTCCGCGACGTCCTCGGCACCGTTGCCCCCCGCGACCCGGTCAACCGGCGCCTCGGCGAACGCCGCCACCGGCTCGAGCTCCTCGCCGAATGCCTTGACCGCGACACCTTCCTCCTCGTCACCTCCTGGCTCGGTTCCGAAGCGGTCCCCGCGGTGAAGTCCAAGCAGGCGTACGCCGATGACCTCCGCCTCTGGGCCGCCGTGGCACGGGAGTTGGGCGGGCACGAGCGACTGTTCGTCGGCGCCATCACCCCCGGCATCATCGAGACCTGGACCAAAACCCAGAAGGCCGCCGGCCGCGCGCCGCGCACCATCAACCGACGGCTGTCCGTCCTCACCGCCCTCACCGAGTACGCGGCCTGGAAGACCAAGCAGCCCATCGCCTCCCCGGTCACCAAGCACGACCGGCCCAAGGTCGACCCGCGTGACGAGACCACCGCCACGCCGATCCTCGAAGTCCCCGAGTTCCAGGCCGTCGTCAACGCCGCCGCCACCGCCCGCGAGGCCCTGGTCCCCGTCCTCCTCTACACGCTCGCCGGCCGCGTCTCCGAAGCCGTCACCGCCCAGCTGCACCACCTGAAAGAGGCTGGCGGGCAGCGCACCCTGGACCTGCGCCGCAAGGGCGGCAAGGGACGCGTCTGGCCGCTCCCGGAACGACTGTGCAGCCTCATCGACGTGGCTATCGAAGGACGCACCGGCGGCCCGCTGCTCCTGGACGACCACGACCGGCCCATGGACCGCCACGCCATCGACCGGCTCCTCACCCGCCTCGGCCGCCACGCCGGCGTCCTCCCGGGCCGCGACCTCACCCCGCACGTGCTGCGCGCCTCCAAGCTCACTCACATGCACGACGCGAACGTCCACCCGGACGAGATCCAGAAGTACGCCGACCACGCCGCGATCGAGACCACCCTGCGCTACATCCGCCGCCGCGACGACGCCGCGCTGAAGGCCCGGCACGCCGCGTCCGCCGTCGCCGTGTACGACCACTTGGTCGACAGGTTTCTGCTCACTGGCTAACGCCCGTCCGACCCTTCAGACGCCTCCGCTTGCCGCTGGCGCCGCTGCGCGCGCAGGCCGGTGCCCGGCTTCTTCTGCTCCTCCCAGTCCGGCTCCGGGCCGGGGTCCTTCGTCGCGATCTTGGTCACCTTCAGCCCGGCGTTCCGGCCCCGGGTGTGCTGGCTCGTATCGCACGTCAGCAGCCGTACCTCGCGGCCGGCCAGGCCCTGGATGGCCACCGTCCGGTCGATGATCTCTACGTCGGGGCGGTCCAGGCGCACGTGGCCGGGCGGGTCGAGGACGATCTCCACGTTGACCCTGCCGCGGGTCTCGCCGTCGGCGACAGTGTGCACTCCCTCGTGCAGGATCCCGTGGGTGCCGCCGTCGAGGACTTCGTCGAGGCGTCCGAGGGTGTGGGCGGCGCGCCAGCGGGCCCGGTTCTTGCTGGCGTCCTTGAGGTCGTCCAGTTCGTCGACCACCACGATCGGGAACAGCAGGCGCACGTACTGCCAGCGCGGAACGCCGAGGATCTCGTGCAGGTCGGCGTCGGCCAGCTTGACGGCGTTCTGGATGTAGAAGCTGGAGTCGGCGACGACGAACTTCTCCTGCTGCTGGCTCCACCGGCCGATCTGGGTGTCCAGCGCGGCGACTGCCGCCTCGAGGGCCTCGATGCGTTCGGCCACCTCCAGTTGCACCAGACCGTTCACGAGGCGCTCCTGAGCCGAGCCGGCGAGCGTGCCGCAGCTGCCCAGCAGGGCCCGGTAGCGATCGGTGAACACCAGCTGGCCGAGGTCCCGGTCGCTGATCTGGGAGCGCAGCATCCGCGCGGACTCCGTGGCCCATTCCAGATACGTCAGCAGCCCCTGAAAGGCGCTGTCGTACGGCCGCTGCAGGTTCAGGGCCGTGGTGTGGACGCCGCTGAGTACCTGGCGGATGTTCTTACGGTCTGCGCCGGGGCGCGGTGTGATGAGCATGCGGTGATCCTGGCAGCGCAGATGCGTTCTTCACACCGGTTTTCACCGGTTGTCGGGGGCGGGTTCGTCCCAGAGGCCGGTGTGGGCGACGGTGTCGGCGGTGACCGGGGGGTGGCGGTCGGCGAGGAGGGGGTGGGTGGCGGCGATGTTGCGGATGAGCATGTTGGGGTAGCGGGAGACGATCGGTTTGCCGCCCTCGCCGATGATGAGGGTGTGGACGCCGGGCCGGGGGCGGAGCTTCTCCCGCAGGGGGAGGTAGGCCTTCACCGCGGCGCCGGTGAGCGGGTCGAGGGTGAACTTCTTGCCGACGTTCTCGAAGTCGTCGGGCGCCCGGACTTCGAAGCTCATGTCGGGCTGTTCGTAGAGGTGGCGCATGTCGACGCGGGTGACCTCGGCGGGGCGCAGGCGCTCGAGGAGGAGGTAGGCGATGAGGCGGTCGCGCAGGTAGTTGCGGGCCTGTTCGGGGCCCCAGGAGCCGACGGCGGTGAGGAACACGGCCCGCTCACGGGCGGTGAGCTTCTGCGGCTGGTCGGGCACACGGTCGACGCCGGAGCGCAGGACCCCGAGGTCGGGGGCGAGGCGGATCGCCCCGCGCTGCGCGGCGGCCAGGTAGTACTGGGTGAGCGCGGTGATACGGCGGTCGTGGGAGGCCGCGGCCTCGGGGCTGGTCTCGGCGAGGTAGGCGAGGGCGTCGGGTCCGTTGAAGGGCCGGCCGTCGAGGTGGGGGGCGAGGTAGCGGTCCTCGGCCCAGCGGGCGACGTGCTCGGGCCCGATCGTGTAGGGATCGGTGCCGGTGGTCTCGCACCAGGTGAGCCAGGAGACGATTTCCTGGCGGTAGGCGGCCCGGGTGGAGGGGCGCAGTGCGCTCGAGGCGAGCCAGTCATCGAGCAGGGTGCGAGGGTCCATGGACCTTTATGGTGCCCGTTCCGCACAAGAGATCAAGTTTTAACGAACCTTCGGATCTCCCTCCAACTGCCTGGTCGTGGTGCGGGGCGGTGTGGAAGGGTGCGGGTCTTGCGCGCGACCCGGCCCTTGGTGGGGAGGGGCCGAAGGTTCGTAAAAACCCTGGTGGGAGGGGAAAAGCGGGGTCTCCCCCTCCCATCGATACGCCCGGCGGAGCGCGTGGAACACAACCTACGGCCGCGCGGGCAAGACGTTCCCCTGGCACGCTTTCAGCTCACGGCCGCGTGTCCCGGGGGCGGAACCCGTCGACGCCGGCCGCCACCGGATCGGGCGCCGGGGCGATGTACTCGGCGACCGCCCGACGGCACCAGGCGGTCTCGGCGGGCGCGCGGATGGCCTCTACCTCACTGTCCAGCTGCTCGCCTGCGATGTGCTCTGGGTCGGCAGGCAGGAGGTGACGATCCATGAGGTCGTCCAGGGCGTGACGGACCGCCGTACGCTCCGGGCCCTCGGGCAGGGCACGGCGAGCGGTGTGCAGGGCGCGGGAGATGACGGCCTGTCCGACGTCCAGGACGTGGCGGTACTCCTCGCCGCCCTCGGCCAGGCGGGCGACGGCCTGATCCCGGGTGAGACCACCTCGGTCGGCGAGGGCGGACACGATGGCATCCTCCCGGGCCCGGCGCATGCCATCGATCCGCTTCGTGCGCTCCTGATAGGTGGGCTCCGGGTACCGAGAGCGCAGCTCGCGGCCCTCCTGCGTCCAGTCGTGCATGTCCCGGTCGGGGTGGCGCGGCCCCCACGACTCCGCCCACTCGTACGGTCCGCCGGCCCCGATGCCGAGAACGGCCGCGATGTTCGAGGTCTGCCAGTCGGTCCACACCAACGTGCGCCAGTCGGTGCCGGTCCACACGACCAGCGACGAGTTCGGCGGATTGTCCTTCCGCTGGTACCAGGCGGGCTCGGGGATCTCGGACCTGTCCGGGGAGGCAGGCCGCGGGCCCGGAGCGGTGGTGGGGCGCGGGCGCTCGGGGGCGTCCGGCGCCGGGAGGTAGGTGTCCACGGTGAGGGAGACGACGCCGTTGTCGGTCCCGTGCTCCACCACGTCGGCACGGGAGTAGTTGCCCCGGTGCGCGGTGTACGCGCGGGCGATCTGGCGGGCGTCGTCCCGGCTGGCGCACCAGCCGACGGTCTGCCAGTCCGAGGTGCCGCCGCCGTAGTCCTCGCCCAGCACCTTCCCCTTCCCGTCCCCCAGGTCGAGCCAGACCGCGACCTGCCAGCGCAGCCCCGGCGCTGGCGAGAACCTCTGTGGCGGGTCCACGATCCGGCCGGGCGAATCCACCGGCCAGCCGGTGTGAGCCCAGATCCACCGGCCCTCGTGCAGCCACGCCCACTCGGGCATCGCCACCACGGTCACGGTCCCGTCGGCCGCACGCACCGGCACCGGCACGCGGGGCCCGCGGTCGGCCTGGGTGTATCCGGAGCGGCTCGGCCCGTACTGGGTCTCGCGCAGTAGGTAGCCGTCGACGCAGGCATGGACCGACGCCCACCGCCGCCACTGCGGGCGGATGCCGTTGCCCTCGGCCCGCGCCCGCGCCTGGACGACCTCCGGGTCGGTGGGCTCGGCGATGCGTACCGGCAGCGGGGCGCCCTCGGCCACGAGTGCCCGGAGGCAGTCGACGACGATGCGCTCGTCCTCGGGCAGCGCCTGGTCGTCGAAGAGGTCGATGTGGGGCGGGAGGCGGTGGCCACCCGCTTCGCGGAGGGCGGCGGTGTACTTGGCGCCGGACCGGACTGCGGCACGGGCCCGCTTCGCGGCGGTGGGCTGCTTCTTCGGCATGACGTCTCCCAGCCGGACAGGACCCACGCTCCTCCGGCCGTACGTCAGGGGCCACGGAAGAAGAACGAACAGCGCATCAGGGGGAACCCGTGATCAGCTACGCGGGCCCCTGGAGACCTTGGCCGCCCCCGTCTCGGGGCTGCCCGCAGCGTGGGCGCGGGCTGAGCGGCGACCGGCAGTACGCGGCTGGCCGGGTGGTACACCACCACCGTAGCCCAGCAGAGTGACACCCGGTCAGAGTCCGGGGAGCGTGTCCTGGTCGACGTCGTGCTCGCGGCCGGGGCCGGTGCGGGGTTCGGGGTCGCACTCGGGGCCGTAGCCGCGCATCCGGGAGACCGGGTCGGTCAGTTCACGCCCGCATCCCAGGCCCCGGCACCAGCGGCGCCGGCGCGAGCCGGGCGGCGGGTCGAGGAGCGATTCCTGACGGTCGGCCATGTGGCGGATTCTCCCAGGTCGTGAAGACCGGTAGCGGCGTGACGAGTTGATTCGCTACGCTGCGCGTGCGCGATCAGTATGTAAAGGCCACCAACCCCGGTGCGGGGTGGTGGCCTTCGTTGTATCCCCTTTCGTCAGGCGGCGAGGTCGGTCTGGGCCTGGGTGAGCTTCACCCGGGGGCGGTAGTCGGCGTCGTCCTGGTCGCGGGCCAGCTCGTAGAAGAACAGGGCGTCCGCGTCGTCGGCCGGGGCGGGGGCGGGGCGCTCGTAGACGGTGGGCTCGGGGCGGGTGAGGACGAACGCCATGCGGTGGACGGTGTACTCGCTGATGCTCTCGAGGTTGAAGCCGCGCTCGGCGTCGGTGGGGTCCTCGAAGTAGGCGAGGCGGCACATGGCGTGGACGCGGATGCCGCCGTTCTTGGTGGTGCTGATCTCGAACGGCTCGATCGTGCGGATCTTCGTGGTGCCGTCGCGGTCGGTGTAGGTGATGGTGACGGCGTGCTGGCGGTCGATGGCGCGGTAGAGGTCGGCGAGGGTCCGGGTGGTGGTCTGGGTGGCGGTGCGCTTCATGGTGTTCCCCCCGCTGCTCTGTGGTGTTGCCACCACCATACCCATACTCCATTGCGCACGCAAGAAAGAATGGAGTACTGTCTGCGTTGTGAGGCCGGAACTGACCGGTCCCGCAGCGGATAACGCCATACCCCATGGCAGCCGTACGAAGAATTGGAGGACACTGGCGTGGTCAACGCCCCCACGCGACCGCCCGCACGTCCCGACGGCGGCCGGCGCCCGCCGAAAGGACCATCCGTGGCCCGCAGCCCCCGCCTGACCCCCGAAGTGATCCGTGCCCGCCTCACCGTTGCCGCCGACCGGCTCGCCGAGCGCGGCGACGCCGACCTCGCCGAGGCCGTTCGTGCGGTCATGGAGCCGCGGGGCTGGCAGCTGCTGAAGCCGCCCGCCACCACCACCGGCAACCGCAACCTCGGCCTGTGGATGGACAAGGCGGCCAAGGAACGCATCGAGCAGGCGGCGAAGGAGGCGGGCGAGTCCCTCGCCGAGGTCGTCAACGACGGCTACCGCAAGTTCCTCGCCGGCGAGTTCGTTCCCGCCCCGCTGGCTCGGGCCCCCCGCGGGGGTGCGCCGACCAAGGAGAACCTGAACGTCCGCCCGGACAACACGCTGCGCGAGGACGTCGAGAAGGCCGCCGCCGCGAAGTCGGAGGAACTCGGCTACCAGGTCAGCGCCTCCCGCGTCGCGATGGCCTACCTGTTCTCCGAGTACGGCGAAGAGGACCTCCTCCTCCAGGAGCACTAGCACGCCGGGTGCGGGACGTCGGCCGGACGCCGACACCGGACGAGCGGCCCGCACCCCACCGCACAACCCCATACGGAAAGAGACCTCATGGCCACCGCCACCGAGGCCCCCGCCAGCCACCCGGCGGAGGGCCAGACCTCGCACACCCAAAACCAGGCCGACGGACTCGCCAAGCTGCGCGCCGACTTCCCAACCGAGCAGATCCAGCACCTTCCCCGCCTGAAGTGCGGGGCCTGCCGCGACTCCAAGACCGGGATCTGCGCGAACCCCCGACACGCCAAGTCGGAGTGCAAGGAGTGCGGGAACTACATCAGCGCCTGGCACCTCCACCTGGACTACGTCGGGCACGCCGAGCTGACCAACCGGCTCCTGGACGCCGACCCGCTCTGGGACTGGGAGCCCGTCGCGTTCGACCAGCGGGGCCTGCCCGCCTTCGACGACAACGGCGGCCTGTGGATCCGACTTACGGTCTGCGGGCACACCCGGCTCGGGTACGGCGACGCACAGGGAAAACGCGGCCCGAACGCCGTGAAGGAGGCGATCGGGGACGCGCTGAGGAACGCGGCCATGCGGTTCGGAGCGGCCCTGGACCTGTGGGCGAAGTCCGACCTGCGGGAGGCCCAGGCCGAGCACCCGAAGTCCGCCGAGGACGAGGGACGGCCCGCGTACGCCGAGGGAGAGCGTCCGGCCAGTCAGCAGAACTGGGAGGACCCGCTGCCGCGCCTGATGGCACAGATCGCCAACTGCTGGGACAACCAGATCGCGCTCCTGCAGATCCGCATCGACGGCAAGCAGAAGGGCGTCTCGGACCGCGACGTGCAGGGCCCGCCCCCGGAGCACGCGGCAACGACGTTCGACACGTTGCTGGAGGGCCGCATCGAGGAACTCAAGCAGGCCGCCCAGGGCGGCACCACAGAAGGGAGTGCCGCCTGATGGCCCGCCCGTCCAAGAAGCTGCCCCGCACGGCCACGCACAGGCCGGCCACCAGACGCCGCCGGTTCCGCCACGACGAGTACACCGCCGTCGACCTGTTCACCGGCTTCGGCGGCTTCACCCTCGCGGCCGAGATCGCCGGGTTCACCGCGATCTCGGCCGCCAACCACAACCGCTACAAGGTCGAGGTCCACGAGGCGAACCATCCCACCGTCGAGCACTGGATCGCCGACCTGGTCGACCCCGAGGCGTCCGACTACCACTCGGCCCGGGACCTCCCCGCCGCTGACCTGCTGCTCGCGGGCGTGAGCTGCGTCAACCACTCGCAGGCGAACACGATCAAGGCCTACGAGCAGGGCGTGGGTCTGTTCGACCTGGAAGACCCCGACTACGAGGCGCGGGTGACGCGCTCCGAACGGGACCGGGCCACCGCGAACTGTGTCCTGCACTACGCCGCCCAGCACCACCCACAGCTCATCCTCGTGGAGTGCACCACCGAGCTGACATCGTGGGGGCCCGCGCTGCCGAACCGTCCGAAGGTCGGGGACGGCACCACCTTTCAGTGGTGGCTCAAGCAGTTCGGCGACCTCAAGTACAAGCACAAGGTGCTGTACCTGAACTCGATGTTCTTCGGCGTACCCCAGTCCAGGGACAGGCTGTTCATCGCGTTCTGGGACGAGTCCCTCCCCGATCCCGACCTCGACCACAGGCCGGTGTCGCGCTGCCACTCCTGCGACCGGGACGTGGAGGCGGTGTGGTCGTGGCGTACCGGGGTCCCGGCGTCCGGGACAGTGCGCTACGGCAAGCAGTACAACTACCGGTGCCCCAGCTGCCGCCGCGAGGTCATCCCGCCGATGACACCGTCGCTGGCCGCGCTCGACCTGAGCGACCTTGGGGTCCGTATCGGTGACAAGCCGATCAAGAAGCAGAGGGACGGCAGCATAGGCCCGTTGGCGGCGGCGACGCTGGCGCGTGCGGAGCGCTGCCGCCAACGGTTCGCCGGCTTTCCTGCAGTCCTCATGCCGGCGAAGGCCGTGCACGGCACGGAGAAGCACCTGTGGCAGCCGATGGCGACGCAGACCAGTCAACAGGAGACGTCCATCCTGTCGACCGGGCCCGTCATCCAGCCACTGTGGGATCAGGACGCCGCGCGTCCGGTCGCAATCGCGGTGGACAACTACCAGGGCGGCCCCCGCGGTGTCGGCGAGCCCCTTCCTACGCAGGTGGGCTCGGAGACGCTCGCCGTGGTGTCCTCTGGCATCGTCCCGTTCCGCAAGAACACCGTCCCCACCGTGCACAGCGAAGCAATGCCGACGTTCACCGCCGAGCAGATCCCGGGACTGCTCACGGCCGCCGGAACGATCAACCACAGTCAGCTCGAGGCCCAACTCGCGGCCGAATGGCGGGCCACCCTCTCGGAGATGACGCTCGAGGACTGCTACTTCCGGATGATGCGGGAGTACGAGATCGGCCGCGGCTGCGGCTTCGACGTCAACTTCCCCAACTACAAGGGCAAGTTCATCGTCTGGGGCAGCGCCCGCAACCAGGTCGACGGATTCGGCAACGCCGTCTCCCCGCAGGTCGGCGCCTGGATCGGCTCCCGACTGCGGGCCATCATCCACAGCCCCCAGGACTGCGGCACGAGGTCGGACCTCGAGGTAGCCGCGTGACTGCCGACGCCTACCTCGTCATCCGCTGCGACGCGGCAGACGAATCCGAGTCCGACGGACGCTGTGGCGCCGAGGCCCACTGGCCCGTCCGGTTCGAGCCGCACACCCACCGCGAACTCCGCCGCCTGCTGAAGACGGAGCGCGGGTGGCGACGGACCCGCAAGGGCGGCGACCTCTGCCCAGACCACGCCACCACCTGACCCTCGCAACCCCGACGACACGTCGCCCCACCGACGCGCGCGCAGGGACCGGTCCGCCGGCCTCTCGCGCGCGTGTCTTTTCCCCTGCTCCGGAAGGACTGTTCATGCCGCCCAGCCGCGCCAGCATCGCGTTCAACCTGCTCCTGATCATCCTGTGTGCCGCGTCGGCCGTTGGCTGCGTGGTGCGCGGCGACTGGTGGTGGGCGGCGGTTGCCGCTGGCTGTGTGGGCTTCCTTGTCTGGGAGCTGCTCGGGGATCTGGCGGAGCGCCAGTACTACCGGCCGCAGTGACCGCGCCCACGTCCGTCCATGCCTCTCTCTGATCGAAGGGTTCGTCATGTCTCAAGGCGATGTTCTGCGTCTGCTCATTCCCGCTGTGCTGGTGCTCTCCGGGCTCGGCGTCGTGGTGTGCACGTGGTGGGAGCGGCGTCACCCCAGCCCCTTCCAGCCGGACGGGGACGGCGACGGGGGTGGTGGGGCGGGTGAGTGAGTTCGGCTCGCTGATCTGTCCCTGACTCGCCGCCTGGCCCCGCCCGCCCGCTGTTGGCTTCTTGTTCTGCCTTCCGGAGGTGAAGGTCGTGAATGTTCCTGTGGCCGTGGCCCTCGCCGCCGGCCTTGTCTGCGCGGCTGCCGTGTATCGGCAGCGTGCGCTTCAGCGGACGCTCGCTCGTGAGCGTGCCGCGTCCCGGCTGACGGCCGGATGCCTGCACCGCGACATGGCGGCGTTCCGTGAGCGCGTCGGGGTGCTGATGGCCCAGCAGGGCGCCGCGCATGGGGCGCTGGCGGAGGCCGATCTGGTGCTTGATGCGGCGCTCGCCGCCCACCGCTCCCGCCCTGGCGGGGACTTCGATGATCTGGAAGGGGGTCCGGCATGACCGGTACCGATTCGCAGGGCGCCTATGAGGCGTGGACCGAGCATCCGTTCTTCCGGTACCGGGGGTGTGCCCCGGACCCTGACAATCCGCGCCAGGCGGCGGGGGACCTGAGCCTGTCACTGGATGCGTGGCACGGGCCGGACGTGGACGGCGGTGAGGGCGGGAAGGTGCGGCGGGCCCGGGAGGAGGCTGCGAAGCGGGTGTGCCGGGAGTGCCCGGTGAGGGAGTGGTGCGACGCGTACGCGTCCAGTGTGGTCGGGAAGGGCGAGACGGCACGGCTGGCGGAGCCTCGGGGCGTGTGGGGCGGCCGTACAGCGCTGGAGCGGCACCGCCGGTTCATCGAGCACCGGCACGAGGTCGCGGCGGCGGCCCCGACCGAGCACCTGCGGACCGAGCAGAAGCATGACGTGCTCTTGGCGTTGGCTGTGCACGTGGATCCGTGGGCGGTGGCGCGGGCGGCCGGCGTGGATTGGCGTACGGCGAACTGGCAGCGCTCCCGCCTGGTGACCCAGTTCAGTCTGGACAAGACGCGGGCGACCCGACGGGAGTTGCTGGCTGCGGCGGTGGAGCGGGGCCTGATTGAGGAGGCGGTGGTCGTCGACGATGACGGAACCGTGCCCGCGGTGGCTCCCGCACCGCCCCGCGTGCGCGGCCGGGCCGCCGCGAAGAGCCACACCGTCCGTGCCCGCTCCGCATCGTGGGGCTGGGCCAGTCAGATGTCTCTGGACGATGCCCTCGAGCCCTCCCCGCCCATCCCCGCGATCCTTCCCCTGTACCCGTCTGCTGTCCGCCTGGAGGCCGCCGCGTGAACCAGCCCAACACCCCCGCATCCGCCTCGCTCTGGGGTACGCCGGGCCCGGACCCGGTGGACACCGCCGGAACGGTCGAGGCTCCCGAGGCGGAGCGGACCGTGCGGGCGGACCTGGTGCTCGCCGGGCGGCACGTGTCGACGGCGCAGTTCCTCGCCGGGCTGATGGCGGCGGCCGAGCTGGACGCGGTGGGCCGCGCGGACCGACTGCCTCGGGACCTGTTCCCGGACGCCGATCCGGCGCTGGTTCAGGAGGTGTGGGAGAAGGCGTGCGCGGTGGCGTGGCGTGCGGCCGGCCAGTACTTCGCGGCCCGGCACGACCCGGCCGTCCTGGCCGCAGTCCAGAAGGAGTTCGAGGGCGCCGGCTTCCACGCGATGGCCGGAACGGTGGGCCGCTCGTTGACGGTGCTGGAACGGGCGGCCCAAGCGCACCCGGCGGATGGTCAGGCGGAGCGGGAGCACTGAGGTCGTGTGACAAACGTACGAGAGACACGAGTTGGGAGGCGTGGGACAGATGACGAGGTCAAGGGATAGGCTGCGCCTAGCGTCAGACGTCCACTCAGTTGCGAGAGCGGGCGGAGGGCGCGGGCCGGAAAAGTTGGAAGGCCCCGCTGCCACCCCTGAGGGCGGCTGTCCTGGTGCTGGTAACACCGGACGCGGGACCTTGCGACACCACAGTCGTTGCGACGCGAATGAAGGTGCCGACATGGCAGAGAGTACCCGTCCTCCCGGGCGATCAGACAGGCAAACCCCAGCCACCGCCGTGAAGATCACACCGGCGATCCAGCGGGGCCCTGTCACCACTACCCCCACAGTCGCGTGACCGGCCGCGCCTGGCCCTCCCGCGAGGAGTGGCAGGCGAAAGCCGAGTACGCGGTACGGACCGCCTGCACCAAGTGGCAGCGCTTGGACCGACTCCAGCCCGACACCGTTTGGTCGTCCCTCGCTGAGGACCACGAGTTCGAAGATCTGGCCCGGCCAGCGGCCGCCCAGATCCGCTCCCTCCTCACTGCGGAGATCGGCCGTCTCCGCGCACTCCTTCCCGACCGCCCGAAGGAAGGCAGCGCTCGGAACGCCTGGTTCGTCGCACTGGAGGGCCAGGCCTACGAGGACGCTTGCAACCTGGGCGCTCTTGAGGAGATGCGCCGCGATGTTGAGCGGGCCCGCCGGAAGCAGCACTGGGGCACCGTGTGCTGGGAGCTGGGGCGCATCCGGGACCACTACTCCGCCATCACCCTGCCTGGCGACCTGGTGAAGGCACACGACCGGATGCTGGAGCTTCAGGCCGCAATGGAGAAGCGCCGCGACGATGCCGCAGATGCGGTCCAACAGGCCGCCATCGACCGCGAAATCGCGCGGCGTGCCACTGACGAGGCATGGGCTCAGGAACTTGAGCACCGTGCCGCCATCGACCACCCGCGCGTTATCCGCGTGGGGCAGACCTCACCCAGTAAGGGAGATCAGGTGACGTAGCGAGTATCGAGCGGGAGGTCTTGAGCCCCTTGGCGGGGGCGCTTCCTCTACCGCTGGCCGCTGGTGTTGGCGCACCGTGCGCGGCCTTGTGCAACGGCTCCGAGTTGGTCCTCGGAGCTAAGGCCCGAATCTCTGGACCGGTTTGGCGACCGGGCCCGAGCGTTCGAGCGACCTTCAGGTTCGTCCAGAACCACCTTCACCACCGAGCGGGCTTTTTCATGTCCGCAGGACGGCAGGTACATAGTGCCCCAGCGCACGGCTAGTTGTCAGCTTCGCATCCCCGCGCAGGGCGATTCGCGGCTTATCTCCCCCTACTCGGGTGACACCGCGTGCCCCGAGGTTCCTCAGCCTCTCCACGCCCCCGACCTCGAATTCGAACGTGCGAGCGATTACAGTGGCGTGCAGTTCGCTCTTGCCCGTGGCATCTGCCAGGAGGTGGCTCACACCTCGTCGCGACGGAGCGGGCCGCGTCGGTGGCGTCGCGCCGTGGAGTGGCTGATCGCAGCCGGCCTACATCCCCGGGCGACTGCCACCACGCTCCGCGTCGCCGAGGACCTCGCCGACCGCATGGACTACACGACCGGGCACGTCCGGTACTGCCTGGACGAGATGGCGGTCCGGCTCGACCTGTCCCGCGCGACCGTGAAGCGGCACATCGGCTACCTGCGGGAGCTGGGCGCGCTCGCCTGGGTCCAGCACGGCACCCGGACGAACATCCGCCGCCTGCTCGGCATGAAGGGCTACGCCGCGACGGCCACCGTGTACGCGGCCGTGATCCCGCCCGTGTACGACGAGGCGATGGGACACACGCTCGTCGGCTCCGGGTACAGCGCGCGGATCGTGGTGGACCTGCGAGGCCGCCGCCTCCCTGCTCCCCGCCCGGCCGCGACCCCTGTGCCTCTGGGGGAAGCCGGGATTCCTGTGGATAACCCGCCTGTGGATAACTCCAGCTCTGCGGGCCTTGAGCCCCCTTCCCTCACTACGGTTGATGAAGGAGAGGGAAAGGTGAAGGTAGAGGGTGGTAGTAACTACACCTCGCGCGAGCGCGTGAGCGAACCGCCCACCTCCCTCCCCCGACAGACCACGAACAGCAGCAGCAGCGAAGGGTCGGCTCGGCGCCGTACCCCGGCGCAGGTGCAGCGGGAGATCCGGGAGACGCGGCTGGTGCGGGCGCTGGTGAACTGGACGCAGGGGGAGCGGATCCGCCGCCTGGCGTTCGTGCTGCGCCCGTACTTCGACCGCGGCCTGGGCGCCCACGACATCGCCGCCGAGCTGATCGGTATGCCCCGCAGCAGCGACCGGTGGCGGCCGAAGTACCCCGCGGCGTACATCGCGTCCGTCACCTCGCGGGACAGCGAGGACGAGGCGGCACGCGCCGCCGTCCAGGCCGCCATCGCCGGCGGCCGCTCGATCACGGTGCTGCAGGAGTGGAAGACGGCCGTCGACACCGTCCAGGCCGCCTTCGCCGAGCCGGAGCGCACCGACGCCGACCGCGCTCACGCCCGCCAGTACGGCTGGGACCAGTGGGAGACGATCGCCGCCCACTACGACGAGGACCCGGACGATGCCCTGGACCTGTACGGCGGCCGTCTGGTCACGTACGCCGTCGGCCGACAGGCCCGCCAGCAGTGGACCTGAGCCAGGGGAACACCCGGGCGGATCCACGGCAGCCTGAGCCCAGCAACCACACCCGTCTGCTGCGCCCCGGGAGCCCGTATGCGCGTCTACACCGTCGACTACAGCAAGGACCGAGGCGAACGCGGCCTGATCAACCGCGGGTTCTGGGTGCACGACATCCCCCGTCTCATCGCCCTGTGCCGCCTGTTCGGGCACAAGCCGGTCGTGGACGGCACCCAGGGCGTCGGCACGATGGGGCCCAGCCGGTGGGTGGCGTGCGACCGGTGCGGCACCCGCACCGACCCCCAGGGCAAGCTCGACCCGGCCGTGTACGACATCGGCGACCCGTACACCGGCCCGGACGACGGGAAGAAGAACCCGCACTTCCTCCTGCAGAACCCCGGCCCGTGGAAGACCCGGCTCACCGGCACGGTGGGCGGGCAGCTCGTCATCGGCGGCCGTGTCTCCAGCAACGTCGGCATCGGCATCAAGGTTGGCAACCCGGGCAGCGAGAACGTCCTCGGCGCGCACCTGTGCCTCGGCCCGCTCGGCGCCCTCTACCTCCACACCGAGGACCACGGCCGATGGTGGCAGCGTCGCCTCAACCCGATCGGCTACGACTCCCGCGTCATCGAGGCCGCCATCCACCACGGCCGCCTGTACTGGAACCTGTGGGCCCGACGCGACGAGTCCAGGGCCAGCGACCCGTGGTGGATGCGCGGCTCCCTCCCCGTCAGCCCCGTCCGCTTCCTCCTCGGCAAGCGCACCAACGAGCAGGAGAAGCACGGCGAGCCCGTCGACGGGCGGGTGTGCATGCCCGACGGCACCGTCCACGATGTCACCCTCCGCCTGGAGAAGTGGACGATCGGCCGCCAGCGGGGCCGGAAGACCGAACGCTGGGTCGCCGACTGGTCCAGCAAGGCGGGTATCCCCATCCGCAACCACGACTGGAAGGGCGACGAAGTCTTCGGGTCCTCCGTCGACGTCACTGCCACGGCCGTCGAGAACGGGCAGTGGGTGCAACTCGCCTGCGCCCGCATCGCGGCCGACTGCGCGGCGTACCGCGTCCACCACAACTACCAGCCGGCCACGGCCTGAACGGAGGCATCCCTCTTGGACCACAGCACCACCCTCGGCATGTGCCTCCTCCACGCCGACTACCACCCCATGGGCGAGGAGTGCTGGGAGCACTGCACCAACTGGTACTTCGCGCACACTCACCTGACCGACACTGAGTGCCGCGACAGGTACGCCCTCGAGGTGGAGTGCGCGATGCTCAACAAGCACATCCTCGCCCTGAGAACCCCGCAGACGATCACAGTCTGACCGTACGCAAGGAGCCTGCTCATGCCCACGCTGGAGAAGCCGCCTTACGCAGGCCTGTTCCTCGAGCCCGCATGGCCCGACGACGTCGAGGACGACTTCCTCGACGAGGACGCGGACATCGACGAGCCCTGAACCACGCTAGGTAAAGGGCTAGCAATGGGGCTATGGGTCGTCCTATATAGCGCGCTAGTGGTCACGCCATAAGTTCCGCTAGCTACCACGCCCCATAGCGTCTCTTGCCGCTCTTCCGCCCGGGTCTCCACAGGCCGAGCATGATCGCCGTATAGGGTCGTGCGCCGAGACCTCACCCAGACCCGGCAGGAAGGCGCATCCGTGAGCACACTGCAAGTCCCCATCACCCTGATGAACCTGGAGGGGGTGAAGCGCAGCCTTGAGCGCCGCTACACCCTCATCGACGCCGGCCAGCACGAACCCAAGGTCATCGCCGTCGTCAACGGCAAGGGAGGCGTCGGCAAGTCCTCCCTGTCCTCCGCCTTCGGTGTCGCCCTGTCCAAGCTCGGCAAGGACGTCCTGCTGATGGAGCTGGACGAACAGGGCAACAACTGCGAAGACCTCGGCATCTCCAACAGCCAGATGAACGACAAGGGCGCCGCCCAGGCCGCCGCCATCCTCGAGGGCAAGCCCCTCACCCCGACCGGGCAGGCGCGCCCAGGCCTGCACGTCGTCCCGGGCGGCGAACAGCTCGAAGAGATCATCGAAGAGCTGTACTGCCAGCGTCGCGCTTCCAAGCAGATCGCCGACCCCGATGACCGCGACGCGTGGATGGGCATCTACGCGGCCGCCATCGACGGCGTACGCGACGACTACGACGTCATCATCCTCGACGTCGCCCCCGGCTCCGACGTCCTCCAGCTCGCCGCGCTCGTGGCCTCCGACTACGTCCTCATCCCCTCCAAGTCCGACCCCTCCTCCCGCAAGGGCCTGCGCGCCGTCGCCAAGCGCTTCGGCACCGCCAGCCAGATCAACGACGTCCTCCAACTCCTCGGCGTCGTACTCTTCGCGACGAACAGCTCCGCCACCAAGGTCCAGGAAAAGATCCGCGAGAAGCTCGAGGAAGACCTCCAGGGCACGGCCCCCCTCTTCGAGCAGACCATCCGACACGTCGAGGCCGCAGCCGTCGAGGCCCGCCTCCGCGGCAAGGTGCCGCAGGAACTCCGTGCATCGAAGGAACTGCCGCCGCCGCTGATGAAGTCGATGAAGGCACTGGCCGGCGACTACCAGTCGCTGACGGTCGAGGTGCTGCAGGAGATGACCGCGCGCCGCGCCCAGGCGGAGGCCGGTGAGGAAGCATGAGCTCGAGCAAGGCAACGGACGTGAACGCCGAACTACCGGACCAGGAGGCGCTGGCTTCCTTCGCGAACTCCGCTCTCGGTAACCGGCGGCGCCGCCGCGGACAGTCCAACGACGCGGCCGCCGACACAACAGCCAGCCCCACGCCGCCCGCGGAGACGCAGCCGGAGGAGACCGCATCGGCGCCCGTCCCGCCGGTCGTGGAGGTCCCGCCCGGCCCCGGCCCGGCCCGCAGGGTGGAGCCGACACAGACCGAGGAGGCAGTCGTCCCCGCGCCAGCGCCCGTGCCTGTCGTCGAGACGCCGAAGACGGCCGCCCCACCGCAGAAGATCGAACGCGCGCAGGAACAGCCCGAGCAGGCCCAGCAGGCGCAGCAGGAGGAACAAGAGGGGAGCGGCGGCCAGGAGGTTGCGGTACGAGCCGTCGCCGGACCTCCGGCCACACACCGGCCCGTACCGCTCGCCTACCGCAGCGACGTCCAGATCGACCAGGTGCAGGTACCCAGCCTCGGCCCTGCGGGCGCCCGAGCCACCCAGTGCACCGTCATGGTCAGCCACAGCGTGCGTGAGCGGTTCGCCCACTACCAGCTGTCCAAGAAGATGGCCGGGGACAAGGAGCCGTCCAACGCGCTCGTGGTGCGGCGGGCGTTCCTGTACTGCAAGCGGAACAACCTGTTCGGCAAGGTCCTCGCTGACGTGTACCAGCAGCACAATGCGGTCGATGAGGAGGACTACGACGAGGACGGCATGCTCGGCGAGGTCGTCGGCCGGCGCGCCGTACGCGGGCGGCTGAAGGACTCCGGGCAGCAGTCGTTCCGCCCGTCGGAGCAGGAACTGGCGAACTACGACGCCTTCTGTCAGGCGTACGGGTTCCCGAGCCGCAGCGACTTCCTGAACGCGGTCCTGGACGAGTTCCTGCCTCAGCTCCCGACCGCAGGCAGGCGCCGGTAGGTCAACCAGTAGAGCTGGCGGCGGCCCGGCTCCCACCGTGACGGCGGGGGAGCCGGGCCGCTGTCGTACCCGATCGATTCAAGTCGAGTTCGCCCCGGTTGCCGGGGTTTTCGCGTCACCCAACCGGGTGATTGCAGTGCACACGGGTTCCGTTCGCGCATTTATGCGGGGTTGGGTGGGCAATGCCACCCCCCACGTGGGCGGGAGGCCGCCGTGCCGGAGGACCGGGCCTTGGTGGTTCGCAGCCCTCCCGTGCCCACCCTCCGGCCACGCGCGGCCCCCGCCCTGCTCCGGACCGACCGGACGGTGCGACCGGGAGGTTTCCCCGGATCTGCCCGCGTGACGAGTTGTCTGGCTAGACTGCCGTCATCTGACGGGCATGCGCTCGTGAGGTCTCACAGCCCCCTGCAAGGGCACCGGGTGCGTTGTCGGCAAAACTCCGTCCCCCGTGCATCTCCTTGCCGGGGGCTGCCTCGTTGAGGGCAGGAAAGCGCGTGTGGTTGCCTCGAGTGACGAGGTCGGCCGGATCTGTACACCACGGTGGTTATAAGTCCTGTCAAAACTTGCCCTGCCCTTACCGACACGCCGCTGAGGGTGTCACAGTGGCGGTCTGCGCTCACGGACTGGCAGCCGTTGGTGTAGACCCTTGGCCTAGGAGCGGAATCCCCCCTGGGCGTACGTATGACCTTTCCGATCTGCCGGAGGAGCGGAGACGCCCCGATGTCCGCAGCAGAGCCGGCCCCCATCCCGGCCGTCGTGATGAACACGGCGGGCGGTGCGGCCGTAATCCCCCTCCATAGTCACGCCCGCAGGCAGGCAGGACGGGGACCGCACATGACCGAAGGCCCTGACGCAGGAGCAGGGGGCAAGAGTTCGTCCGAGCGGCTTGCCGAGCATGTCGAGACCATGTTCAACGAGGCGGGGCACTCGCTGACCGATGAGGACACGGCTGCGGTGTTCACGCTGACGCTGACGATCGTCCGGGGGATGTTCGAGGGTGCCCAGGTGAAGGGGATCGTGGACGAGGGGCAGCGGGCGGAGTTGGACGCGATGCTCCGGGGGCTGCTCGGGCTGCCACGCCTGGTGTGGTGAACAGGCCAAACTCTTACCCGAAGTAACGTCCGTTGTTGAATCTTCAGACAAGTCACATTGCGCTGATCATCAACCACGATCTGTTCAACTCCGGCCACTTCCGTGCCACCATGGGGCGTCCGGAACACCCGGAGTAAACACCTCCGGCCTCCGGCGCGCGCCCCTGCTACCCCCATGTCGCACCGGCTCCCCGCGCCCCCGAGGCCGCTGCCAAGGGGACGGGGGACGCCCATGAGCACCACAGGCGACGACACCAACGACACAGCCTCAAGCCGCCTGCGCCTCCTCTCCGAAGACTTTCGCGAGTATCCCGTCACCGGGCCCGCCGGGCACTCGTACATCAGCTCCGAGCCCCGCGCCACCGCCGTGTCCCCCGCTCTGCCGTACCGGGCGGACGTTGACGAGCACATCGACCGCAGTGTCGCCGAGATCGTCCAGCACGCCCGCTCCGTGAACCCGGACGCCGGCCCGCTCCCGGACCGCGTGGAAGCCGTCTACGACTGGTACCGGGAGCACACCGAGAACGCCCCCGCAGCGCAGCAGCAGCGCCGCGACACGATCGTCTACCGCCAGCGCCTCGAGCACGCGATCGCCATGGGTGACACCAAGGTGATCCGCCCTCACAGGTGCCCCGGCTGCCGCACGTTCGGCCTGATGTGGGTGGAGGACGCCCAGCGAGCGGTGTGCACCAACAGCCGCTGCACCACCCGCGGGGGCCTGTCCAGCTCCTGGACCCTGGCGCGCCTCGCCTACGAACACGTGGCCGCCCGGAATTCTTTGCGAGTTCATGCAACCTGAACCGGGGTAAGCGGGTCCTACCCTGCACCACCGTTCACGACAACATCACCACCCGGGCCCCCCGAGGGCCCACCCGTATCGGCCGCCGGAGCTGCGAACGATGGCCGTCGATCATGGGAGGCCCTGTGGCCGTCACCTCGCTCAGCCCGCACCTGCCCGCCGCCGACCTGGTCACCCTCACCGAAGCCTCCGAACTGTTCAGTGAGACCGGGCACGAGGCCTCCGTCCGCACCCTGAAGCGGTGGTGCACGAAGCACGGCATCCCGGTGGACCGGGTCCAGCGCGCCGACTGTGCCTCCTGGAGCGACCTGCTCGTCATTCACGCGCGGGAGGTCGAGGCCCGCGAGCGAGGCAGATCCTGACCCGCCGGCGGCCCCTGCCGCACCCTTCTGTTGAAGCCCTGACCCGGAGTTCCTGGGGCGGGGCTTCTTTCATGCCCAAGAACCAGACAGAACCATTGCGACGCAATGGAGTATGGGTTACTGTGGTCATGCCGACAACGACAGGCCCCACTTCAACGGCCTGACGGAGTACCCCAGTTCAGGAGCCCACCCATGGCCGTGATGACCGCTGCCCGCACCCAGAAGGCCCCCACCGCCGACTACAGCCGCCTCACCCACCTCCAGCAGGACAAGTTCGACGAGGTCATGGACGAGGCCGACGTCGCCGGGGACAACACCACCTACCGGGCCCTCATGCGCATCGCCGCCCTCATCGCCGGAATCACCCTCCCCGCGAGCGGAGAGATCCGCCGGTGCGGCTGCTCCTGCTACTGCGGCGTCATCTTCGACCCCACCCACGCCGACGCCCACGTCATCGAGGAGAGCGGCGGCTACAACCTCGGCCGCGTCCAGTGCCCCGACTGCGCCGACGCCCACCGCGAAAGCGCCTGAACCACCCTCAGTCTCCGGCCCGGCCACGGTCGAGCCCCCGCCTCCTGAGGCCGGGCCGGACTCCACCACCGCACCCGCCAAGGGGAGCCCGCCATGCACGCCATCCGCCGCCTCGACGCCGCCGTCAAAGCCGAAGTCACCGCCGACTACAACGGACTCCCGCACGGCCGCATCTCCGACCACGACGGCGCCGCCCACGTCTTCACCACCGGCCTCCCCGAGCTGACGGCCTGGTACCTCGCCCTCGGCGGACGCATCACCCGCCAGCCCGCCGGGCCCGGCGTCGTGCTGTGGACCCTCGACACCCGCACCAGCCGGACCGACGGCGCCTCCGTCCGCGTCCACGCCCTCGCGCTCGACACCGACCAGCTCGACGCCGACCTCGCCGACGCCGTCGCCTGACACCCCCTGGAGCATCGTCATGACCATCCAGACCATCGCCCCCTCCACCGGCGGCCTGTCCGCCGACGACCTCGACCGGAGCGCCGGCCGCGCCGACGCCTACGACGACCACGCCACCCTCACGTTCGAAGAGCTCGACATCCGCGCCGGATACATCGCCGACTTCCACCCGAACCTGGCCTACTCCCAGGGCTACTCCGCCTACGTCAAGGCGGTCCAGCTCGAGCTGGAGACGGACAGCGGACGCAAGCACCAGGCAGGCCACCGGTGAGCACCGGAACGCTGCTCCAGCGCCCCCTGCCGTGCGTCGGCAACGCGTCGGTGTATGACGCTCTGTTCGACGACGTGCCGCAGAAAGAGCAGCAGACCGCACGCGTCCAGGCCGCCGCCCTGTGCGCCCGCTGCCCCAGCCCCTGCCCGGACAAGGTCACCGAGACCTCCACGACGCGCGTCGTCGTGGAACTCGCCCCGGGCTGGATGCCCGACGCCCAGGAAGGCCGCGCCCTCTACACCGGCCGGGAGACCTGGCACGGAACCGCCGCCGGCGTACCCACGCACGGATGCCGCTGCCAACGCTGCACCGACGCCTACGACCAGCACCTCGAGCGGCACGCCCGCCGCACCGCCGGGCAGGCCCTGCGCACAGGCCAGTCGTACGTCCGTGCCGAGGACCGCGTCGACGCCCACGCCCGCGAGGCCCTGCAACTCGCCCGCAAGGGCCGGACCGTGCCGGACATCGCGCTTGCCCTCTGCGTCACCGAGGAGACCGCGCTCCGCCTCATCGACCGGGCCCAGCAGATCACCGCCTGACCACACGCACTGGAGCACCACCCCGAACCGGCATCTCACCCGCAGGACGGAGCACCGTCGTGAACACCACCACCGAACGCCCCACCGAGCACGCGCGCCACGGAGTCAGCCTCAAGAAGCCCACGGTCATCGACCTGCGCGACATCCCGGAGTACTTCGACCTCCACGCGCACGCCGCCTCCGCCGCGCTGTACGCCGGAACCCTCGCCGTCCCCGCCCTGATCGACGTGTGGACTGGGATGAGTACCGGACACGCCACCGCACTCCTGGACACCGGCACCCGCCTCGTCTACCACCCCAACCCGCAGAAGCTCACCGCCCACCAGCTGTGCAGCCACGCCCGCTGGCACCACGCCCGCATCGAAGGCCCGCTCGCCCTCACCGAGTTCAGCGACCAGGCCACCGACTGCACCCGGCACGACCCGAAGACCCAGCGGGCGATCGCCCTCGGCGTCACCGCGGTGAAAGCCGCCCTCGCCGACGCCGACCCCACCCAGGCGCCCGTCGTGGCCCTCCACGCCCGCGCCGACGCCCTCACCCGGCGCCCCGTCGCCGACCGCCCGAAGGAGCACCCCCAGCCGTGAGCGACAACACCATCCCCGACTGGTACCGCGCCGTCACCGAACGGGCGGCGAAGGAAGCCCTCACCGTTCCGGAGGCCACCGTGCTGGCCACCGAGTACTCCGTGAGCTGTGTCCCGGAGGACTGCGTCGATTCGTTCATCTTCAGCACCCGGGTGCAGTACCGGGGCTCGGGCCGGTACGCCGTCATCCGCGGTGGCGACATGTGCCTCGGGGCCGACGGCACCTGGGACCACGGAGTCAAGGAGTACGACCGGGGCGAGGCCTGGCTCGACGCGCACCGCTTCGACCTCGACACCGCGCTCCGCCTCGCGAAGGAGCAGGCTCCGCTGGTCACCGTAAACGGCCACACCGTGACCGACGTGCTTGCCATGCAGAAGGACAGGGAGAAGCGCCATGGCTGAGACGACGACCATCGAGTGGACCCGCAACGACGACGGCACCCCCGGACGTACCTGGAATCCGGCAACGGGGTGTTCCAAGATCAGCGCGGGGTGCGACAACTGCTATGCCGAGACGATCGCCGAGCGGTTTCGGGGGCACGCTGCGTTCCCGCACGGTTTCGACGTCCAGGTCCGCGCGAACAAGGTCAACGACCCGCTGTCCTGGCGGAAGCCCACCCGCGTCTTTGTGAACTCCATGAGCGATCTCTTCCACGCGGACATCTCCCAGGAGTGGATCGCGGACATCTTCGGCGTGATGGCCGCCGCCCGCCGGCATACCTTTCAGCTCCTGACGAAGCGGCACGCCCGCATGCGGAGCCTGCTGACCGACACCGGTTTCGTCGACAGCGTCCGCCGCCGCGCGCTCGGCAAGGGCTTGCCCTCCGACCAGTGGGTGTGGCCGCTGCCGAACCTGTGGTTGGGCGTCAGCGTGGAGAACCAGCAGTGGGCCGACATCCGCATCCGGCCGCTCATGCAGACCCCGGCAGCCGTCCGCTTCCTGTCCTGCGAACCTCTCCTCGGCCCTGTCAAGCTGCACCGCGGACACACCCACTGCCCCGTCCACGACTTCGCGGGCGGATTCTGCACCGGCGGATGCCCCGACCTGATCGCCCCCAACTGGCTGATCACTGGCGGAGAGTCCGGCCGCAAGGCCCGTCCCGCCCACCCCGACTGGTTCCGCTCCCTGCGCGACCAGTGCCAGGACTACGGCATCGCCTACTTCCACAAGCAGAACGGCGAGTGGGCCGACCGAGGGCGGATCGACGTGGCCGCCCGCGCCTCCGTGGACGTCTGGGACGAGAAGCGGGTCCTGTACGTCCACCCGGCTGACGGACGCACCCAGGGACACGGCGCGTGGGGCGTGAACGACCACCTTGAGGGTTGGGCCACTGTCCAGCGTGTCGGGAAGAAGGCCGCCGGCCGGGAGCTGGACGGCCGCACCCACGATGCGTTCCCTGCGGTGGGTTCGTGATGGCGAGGCCCTGCCACACGCCGTGGAAGCGGGTGTACGACACCCACCCGGATGCCGAGTTCGCGCGCACCGAGGACGGCATCCGGTACGGCACCGCACTGTTCCCCTACGAGTGCATATGCGGGAAGTGGCACCTGAGCCGGAGCACGGACCAGGACCTTCCCGCGTACGAGCCTCCGGACCCGGGGAACGTCGCCCGGATCCGCGCCCTCGTCAGTGGCGCCTTCATGAGGCTGGTCGACTCCGACGCGAAGAACACCGCCAGCGTCGCCGACCGGCTCGCGCTCCGGCATCCCGACAACCTCACGCGCTGGCGCTGGGCGCTCAAGAGCCTGCACGCCAAGGTCTCCCGCCAGCTCGTCGAGAACCCTCAGGCCTGTGAGTGGCGGACCCGCGCCGAGCACTACCGCAACACGCTCGACATGCGCCTCACCGAGTGCCGACGCCTGCGCGCCGAGGCTACCCAGTTCCGTTCCCAGACCAGCGTCGCCTGACCAGGAGATCCCACACCGTGACCATGACCGAGTCCGATCAGATCCCGGGCATCACCTGGCAGCAGGTCGCCGACATCACCGTGTACGGCGTTCCGGCCGGGCAGGGCCGCGTGTCCTTCATGGGGAAGGGCCGGCCCGCCGTGCACAGCAACGCGAAGGTCCTCAAGCCGTGGCGGAAGGACATCATCACGGCCGCCCGCGAGGCCACGGGGGCGCATGGGTTCGCCGACTGGGACGGGACCTGTGCCATCTGCCAGGTGGTGAAGCAGAAGCACGGCCTGTATGCGGACGTGCCCACCCGGGCGGTCATCGCGGTCACGGTGCCGAAGCCGAAGACCGCGCCGAAGCGGCGTCGGACCTGGCCGATCACCCGTTCGAGCACGGACATCGATCACCACGCCCGCGCCTGCCTGGACTCGCTGTCGGAGTCCGGGGTCATCAAGGACGACTCGCAGATCACCGAGCTGACGATCCGGAAGGTCTACCCGGGGGAGGACCCCGAGGCCCTGGACGAGCCCGGCGCGACCATCCGTCTCTACATCCTCACTGGAGCAGCTTCATGACCATCACAGTCGACCGTCCGCTCGTCTCGGCTAGCAGCTGGAGCGAGGCTGCGGCCTGCCGGGGCAAGGACTCGGAGGAGTTCTTCGCCGACTCGGAGAAGACTCAGCGGCTCATGCAGGGCCTGTGCCGGGGCTGCCCGTCCCGTACGTCCTGCCTGACCGACATCCTGGAGTACGAGGAGGGCTCCTACTACATGCGGTGGGGTGTCTCCGGCGGGCTGACGGCAGTTCAGCGGCGGGCCCTGCGCTGTGAGGCGCTCCTGGGGAACGTCCCGAACTGGGAGCAGGCCGGCGAACTGGCGTCGCTGGCTTGGAGGGCGAGGATGAGGCCGCTTCGCCGCGGGCATCTCACGGCCGAGGAGGTCGCCGTCGAGCTGCGCAGGCGGTACAGCGTGATCGCGGCGCCGGTGACGGTGCGGCTCGCGGTGTGGTGGCTGGGCGACAAGGGCAGCGTGCTGCCGCACCGCGGGCGAGGCGACCGCCGCCTGCTCTGGGAGCTGGTACGCGACGAGTCCCGGACCGTCGTCGAGGAACTCCGTTCCCTCGGGGCAGGAAGCCGGGACGTCGCCGCCCATCTGCAGGTGTCGGTGACGGCGCTGCAGCAGGCCACCCGCGCCTGGGAGGCCGAGGACGCCGCACAGGACGCGAAGGCGCTGGAGGACGTGGCATGAGCGGGATGAGCGCGGAGCAGCGCGGCGACATGGTGGAGGCCTTGTTGCCGGAGGCGGCCGGCCTGGCCGTCGACGTCCACGAGGGATCCGCGGAGGACATCAGGACCCGGCTGATGGGGCTGTCTCGGCACGAGCTGGAGGCTGTGGCGGTCGTGCTGGCTGCACTGGTGGATCCGGACCGGTCGATTCGCCAGGCGCTGGCGTGGGTGGACTTCGACGAGCACGGGGCCCCGCTCCAGACGGCGCCGTCGAGGTCGGAGAAGGCCGTACGGGACCACGCGCCGGGGCTGGTGAGGGTGCGGGGTGGGATGGATGTGGTGGCGGTGCACCGTGCACTCGCCCCGGGCCAGCGCGGCGAGATGAGGCTGAGCCGGGACGAGCGGCGCCTTGCGGTCCAGGTCGGCCGGCGTCGGGGGATGGGGTACGACGTAATTGCTGAGCGGCTGGGGATGAACGTGGACGCTGTGAAGCGATCGTGGGAGCGATCGAAGGCACGCGAGCGCGGTGAGGCGGGTGTCGAGCCGTCGCCGGTGCGGCCGGTGGAGGTCTCGGCCGTGGCGTAGACGGGACTTCAGCGGGTGGAGGGGCTGGCCTTCGGGCTGGCCCCTTCTTCGTGGTCCCGAACAATCCGGGCAACGCCATTGCGCACGCAATGGAGTATGGCCTATGGTGGTGGAGCCGACAACGCACCACATCCCCAGGGGGAAACCCATGTTCGAACTGCGCCTCCTCGACCCCAACGGCTACACCGTCCCCGGCGCCATCCGTACCGCGTCGTACCAGTCGGAGTGCAAGGGCATCGAGAACGCCCTCCTGGCCAACGAGGCCGTCGAGCACGCCGCGACCTCCGGCGTCGGCTACAAGGCGCGCAACTACCGCGTCCAGACCACCCCGCTTCCGGCCCGTCCCGCGACGGTCGACGACATCGTCCAGCGCCTCACCGACACCACCTACGAGTGGACCGCCCTCACCGCACTTGGCTGGGGCATGGGCCCCGCACAGCTCAACATCTCCGACGCCGTACACCAGGCGCAGGAGCAGGGCCTCGTCACCGTGAAGGAGCACCGCAGCAAGACGTTCGTGCAGATCGCCACGTACACGCTGTCGTACGAGACGCCCGACGGGCCCCAGAAGCGCGACGCCCTGCGCCACAACCAGGTCCGCATCATCGGCCGGGTCGTGAACAGCCTCGCCGACCGCAAGCAGGCGTGGAACATCGCCGTCCTCGACAGCACCGGCCAGGACGTCACCGACCGGTTCGACTGCTTCGACTGACGACCACCGACCAGGGATCCCCCGCCCCAACAGGGGATCCCGTCCGCGCCGCACCCACCCCTCCCCGGGTGCGGCCAACCCGGCCGGCCCTCCCCCTGGCTGGCCGAAGAACCGCCGCCCCGACCCCCGCACCCCCACTCGGCGGGGGCGGGGCGGCGGCCCCCGCACAGCCTCACCACGACGGAGAACCCGTATGTCCACGTCCGGACTGCCCACCGCCCGCCACCAGTTGCCCGCCGGAAGCGACCGCCGCGACTTCATCGACTACAACCGGGCCCTTAAGGTCGCCCGCATCACGGCCAAGGCCCTCGAGCTGGGCTGCGACAGCAGCATCACCGACGAGCAGATGGACGCCGTCGCCCACGAGATCGACGTCAACCTCCCTGGCTCCGACGAGACCCGCCACGCCGTACGAGCCGCCCTCGAGGACCCGCTGACGTTCCTCGCCGAGGAAGCCGACTTCGTCGACGCGGTCGTCCGGGCCGCCAACGACGGCCACCCCTTCCGCTACCGCGACGGACGCGGCCGCACCGTGATGCTCATCCCCGTCCCCGTGGACCGGTGACCATCCCCGCTCGGCCGCACCCTCTCCCTGCTGCATCACCTGAAAGGCATCCCTGCACCGTGACCACGTACGCCCTCAAGCACCCCGACGGCCGCTGGATCTACCACCTGCCCAAGCCCGACACCTTCCCCAACATCAGGGACATCAGCCTGGCCGCCGACGGACAGCCGATGGAGAAGCTTCCCCGTGACTGGTGGGCCACCGACCACGAGGCCACTCGCCTCACGATCTCCGGGCAGCCGTCACCCAAGACGACCGGCTACCGGCTGTCCGACCCGACTGCGGAGTCGGTGCGCTACCCGGTCAGGCTGACCCTGGATGAGTGGAATGAGCGCCGCGAGTACGACGAGAACATGTGGCAGCTGTACACCAACGTCACCGAGGACCAGCCGCGGTTGGAGCATGTCTTCGACGGGCCGATCGTGGTCCTGGAGGGCCGTGAGCCGCCGACCCCGGACGAGCCGCAGTGGGTTGCCAAGCTGCCGCACGCGCTGACCGAGCGCCGCGAGTACATGCACCTGTTCCCCGGCCACATCCCGGGCCTGGCTGACCACCTGATGGCGGCGTTCAAGAACATGCCGTACGTCGACTTCGTCAGCGCCAACTTCCAGGGCAGGCCGGGCGTCCACGTCAGCCTGAAGGTGCCGTACGACCAGCCGCGGACCGAGTGGCGGGCGAACACCGGCCGGAACGGGAAGCCGCTCAAGTCCGGCTACCACGTGCAGGTCACCGTCAACCGGCGTATCACCCTGCCGATCCCGCCCTACGTGTCCGGCGACAACTACGAGCAGGCGCTGGCCGGCTGGCGCGAGCAGGTCGAGTACTGGACGGGCGTCGTCGCCGAAGCGTCGGTCGCTGCGTGCTCGCACTGCGACGGGAAGGGCTTCGTCGCCGACGGGTCCGAGAAGTACAGCGAGTCCCTCTACCAATCCCTGTGATCCAAAGCGACCTCATGGAAGGACCGAAGTGACCGGCCTCTTCGAGTTCGCCGCGTTCCCGGATCCCAATCTGCTTCATCCCAGCGCCCTGGAGTGCTCCTGCCAGCCTGCGGACGACCAGTACCTGATGGAGATCGACTGCGGGGCGGTGTCCCTGGTCCACAAGGCGTGCGGGAAGACCCCTGGCTCGTGGCTGGACGACGCGTTCCACATGGCGCGCGTCCCGGTCACCCTGCACTGGCATCCGGAGGTCACCACCCGCGACAACAACGACGACCCGTACGGCATCGTCGAGATCAACGACCTGGCTGTGGTCCACGACAACGTGCCCTACCTCGTCAACCGCCACTACGGGGACTGTGACGGCTCCGTGTGGCTGGTCACCGAAGAACGCGACGCGCACGGGAATCCGTTGCTCTACCTGCATCCCGAAGGCGCCGGCGTCGGCGTGGCCTTGTCGGAGATCGTGGCCGACTTCGGCCCGCTCACCCTCATCACCCCTGCGAAGGAGAACCCCATCCCATGACCAGCACCGTTACCCCGGACGGGGCGCCGAAGAGCGCAGACAACGTGGCAGCAGAGCAGGACTCCGCGAACCGCCAGTGGCTGACCTTCATCAAGGTCAGCGGCCTGACGGCCAAGGTGGGGCCGTGGATGCGCCTCGACACCGAGGTCGGCCCGCTGCTGTCCGCACGGGTCGACGGCCCGGACGCCGCCAAGGCCGTGCAGGGGCTTGTCACCGGCGGCCGGGTGGTGGGGATCGTCGGCGAATTCCACCGGCCCAGCCTCGACTACACCGTGCCGGGGCGTATCGCGTGCGTGTGGCAGTCGAACGGGGTGTGGGTGGAGTTCTGGCACCCCGACCGGCCCGGAGCCAAGCCGACGCCGCTCACCGCCAGGCCCAAGGCCCCGCTGACGGCCGTCTCGCCGAAGGCCGCGGCCCGCCAGTCCCTCATCAGCCGCGCCTCCGCCCGGCTGCTGTACCCCCGCCGCAAGAAGGAGAGCACCAGCCGATGACCAGCACCCTCACGGAGAAGGCGGTGACCGGCCGCCATGTCACCTTCACCCACTACCGGAACCTGTCGGACGGGCCGACGCGCCCCGGCATCATCACCGGCACCGAACCCGGCTACAACGGGGCCCTCCTCGCCCGGGTACGCCTCGACGGGGAGCGTTCCAACCTGTGCGTGCCCGTCGACTACGAGGGCCTGACCTACTTGGACCAGATCACGGACGTGCCGGAGTTGCCGATGGGCCGCTTCCACCCCACCGCGGACGACTTCGGAGGCGACTGGGAAGGCGTCCCGGTCTGCTCCCTGGACAACGAGGCCATCGTCATCCTCACAGCCGACAGGCTCCGGGCCGCGGGCGCACTGGCCGCGTTCTGCAAGGACATGGGGTTCGACCGGGAGTACCTGCCTTCGATGGAGGACCGGTGGGCGGTGTTCGAGTGGCAGCCCGAGGACGCCGAGATCCCGTGGTTCATGGACCTCGCCGAGCAGGGCGACGACCAGGCCATCCACATCCACTACCTGCCCGCATGAAGGAGAACCCACCGCCCATGAGCATCCGCAACGTGTACCTCGACTGCGAGTTCCTCCCCGCCGACTCCGCCACCTCCGGCCTCGTCTCCATCGGACTCACCGACGACCAGGGCACCGAGTTCTACGCCGTGAACGGCGACTTCGACATGAAGGCGTTCAAGAAGATCCCCTTCATGATGGACAACGTGTGGCCGTCTCTGCCGAAGCCGCACGGCGACCGGCGCTTCCACGGGAAGTGGCCGCGCCTGGACCTGACGCATCCATCCGTGAAGCGGGTCGGCCAGATTGCTGAGGGAGTTGCCGCCTACTTCGCCGCAACCGACGCCGAAGTCACGCAGCTGTGGGCCTGGTACGGGGCACAGGACATGTGCCGCCTGCACTCCCTGTGGGACAACGACTGGTCGGTGATGCCGGAGCAGATCCCGCGGTGGTTCAACGAGCTGGAGACGCTGCGCTGGCAGGCCGGGGGCCCGGAGATGCCCGAGCAGCCGGGAGGCCTTCACAACGCGCTCGCGGACGCCCGTCACAACCGGGTCATGCACCAGTTCCTCGCCGGGCTGGGCAGCGCTCAGTGAGTGCCCCGGTTCAGGTGGGCCCGTCGCCTTCGGGCGGCGGGCCCGTCCCGTCTCTGACGGACCACGAGGTTCGCGTCCTGGAGTTCGTGGCTCTGGGCCACACGCACGAGCAGATCGCCAGTCAGCTGGTCATGACGCCGAAGGGCGTAACCCCGACGGTGAATCGTGCGGTGAAGAAGCTGGGTGCCAGGAACGCCCCCCACGCTGTCTTCCTGGCGTGCGGGGCCGGAATCCTCCAGCCGGGTCGGCGCCACGGCGACCATGCCGGGTTCGCTGCGCACCGGTACCGCGGCGAGGAGCCGTGTGACGCGTGCTGGGAAGGCGAGCGCGCCTACCGGCGGGAGCGTCGAGCAGCCCGGAAAGCCAACGCAGAGTAACCATGCCTGGCGCCTTCGAGGCCATTTCCTGCCCTCAGGTATCCCGCAGACGCGGGGCGGAGACACCTACTCGCCAGTACAGACCGCCGTGCGATAACCCACCGTCACATCCCGCCCTGTGGAGGGCTCATGCGCCATATCCGCTCCCTCGCCTCCTGGATACTCCTGCCCGCCGTGATCGGCCTGGTCTGCGCGTTCGCCTGGCACCTGCTGACCGAACGCTGGGCGACGCACCCGGCCGCCGTCATAGGGCTGGCGCTGGTGTCCGGGGCGATAGCGCACGTCGTCGACATTGCCTACCAGCGCGCCGTGCAGTCGTACAGGCGGCGCCGGCTTCCCGCCGTTCAGCCGCGGCACCGCAAGGAACCGGCATGAATGCCCGTGTCAAGGTCGTTTGCAGCATCTGCAAGCGGTCGGTCGCTCTCACCACCGAGGGCCGCCTGTGGCGTCACGGCGGGCCAGGCGGATGCCCGCGATAGGGCCGGCTGTACACCGGTCAGCTTTGGCGGTTCTCGCTGGGCGGCCGCCGCATCGCCCTCACCCCCGGCCCCGACACCTACCAACCCACCGAAGGAGCAGCATGAGCAGGCATCAGCCGTACCCGCCGACCCCGTTCTACGACCGCCTCACCGAGCTGTCCAAGCTGCAGGACGGATGGTTGGACGGACATGGAAAGTCCCCCACGTCCGAGGCGATCCGGTCCGCTTCCGTTCTCGGGGCCGCTCTGCCGATCGCCATCACGCCGCGCGTGTATCCGACCGAGGAGGGCGGAGTCGCGCTGGAGTGGAACGACCGGCACGGCGGACACGAGATCGAGGTGCAGCCCGACGGACTGCTGTTCCTGATGACGGTCGAGCGGATCGCGGAGGACGAGATGGAGGCCCTGCGCGCGGAGGTAGCGGCGGCCCGGAAGTTTGCGGGGGAGATGCGGGACTTCTGCTCTCCGCACGGCGTGGCCGTCGACTACGCGGACCGTCTGGTCGAGGCCATGGACCGGGCGCGGAAGGGGGCGGCGAAGTGACTGAGCAGACGTCGAGGTGGCGGCCGGTGAGCGGGAAGCCGCGCGGGCCGGTCGACTGGGCCCGCCACTACGCGAGCCTCCGCGACTCCGGGGAGCATCCGCTGCTCACCGCGCGGGAGGCCCGGGAGGAGGTGGACCGCCTGGGCACGGAGTTGTACTACACGTCGGATGCGCTGGCGTTCGTGGGCGAGATGTGCGGCATCGTGGATTCCAAGCAGGACTGCCCGACGGGCTACGGAACGCTGCTGACCGCGGACGTCCGGGACTGGATGAAGGGGCCGCGGTGCGTACGGATGCGGGTCGTGGACGCGAGCATGGTCCCGGACACCCGGCCGGAGGAGGACGCGGACCTGCTGACGGATGCCCTGCGCGGACAGGTGCGTGCTGCGCTTGAGTCGTCCGGCCGGTCCCAGGCGTCGATCGCCCGGGAACTGCAGGTGAGCACGAAGCACCTGAACCAGATGCTGATGGGCAGGCAGCGGCTGACCTTGTGGTGGGCGGCCCGGATCCTTCGTGCGTGCGGGATGCGCCTGGTCGTGGGGGAGGGGGAGCGGTGAGCGGGAGGCTGCGGCGGCCTGGGGGCCGGTGGCGGCTCCTGGTCCACGAGTACCTGGGCCGGGTCCCCGGACAGCGGGAAGGCGTCGGGGGCCTCGCCCACCACGTGCTGCCCGACGCGAAGGGCATCCCCGACAGCGAGTTCTCGAGGACCCACGTCCTGCCGGGGACCGAGTTTGATGAGCTGGCCGTGGGCCGGTGGCTGCACGTGGAGCAGCTGGACACGCGCGTGTGGTGGATGAACATCGGAGGAGTCACCGTGCACGCGACCGTGGATCGGGAGGGCCGGCCGACGCACGTGTGGGTGGCGGGTCCTGACGACTATGACGCGCCGGTTGCCGGGTGCACGTACGAGCTGACGTGGGGCCCGCATGTAGTGGGAGGAGACCGATGAGCGTGGCGGACAACTCGGCGGCCCGGAAGGCTGCGGCGATTCGTGCGCATGCCCGGCGGGGTGTGTGGCGGTGGCTGCTGGCCCGGCTGGGTGTCACCGCCCACACTCGGCGTGCGGACGCGCAGGCCCGTGCGTGGGATGCGGGGGCGAAGGGTGAGGCGGACACGGTCGGGCTGTTATCGGTGCTCGAGCGGGAGGGGTGGCGGGTGCTGCACGACCGGGCCATCCCGGGCGCGCGTACGGCGAACGCCGACCACGTGCTGGTGTCGCCGGGCGCGAAGGTGTTCGTGGTGGACTCGAAGCTGTGGTCCGCAAAGAAGCCTGGCGGCGTTGTGCGGCCTGTCGGTGAACGGCTGATGCATGGGGAGCGGGTCGACGGCCGGGCGATCGGCTCGGTGCGCTTCGAGGCCGACATGGTGTCCCGCGCGCTCGAGGTGCCTGTCCAGCCGCTGATAGCCGTGCACAACGCCCCTGTGGCCGGGCAGGGGTTCATTCTGCAGGAGGTGCCAGTGGTCCCGGCCGGGCGGCTGGTGCACCTCCTGCGGGGCAACGACGGCCCGCGCTCGGCCGACGCCGCGCGGCTGGCCCGGCTCGCCGCCGACCGACTGCCGCCGTACGCCGACACCCGGCCCGCGTAAGGCATATGGTGGGAGCGCTGTGAGGGGGCCACCACCAGCAAGGCACGTCGTAGAAGGGCCCGTCGTCTGCCATCTCGGCAGGTGGCGGGCCCTTCTTTGCGTTGCGGAGCGAGAAGCCCGCGCCCACGCTCTGAAGTCACTGAGAGTCAAGAGCAAGCGGGGGCGATGCGGAGATAGTTACACCCAGGCGTAACTATCTCTGCATCGGCAGGCAACGCCGGTCACTCGCTGTCAGGGGCTTCCGCTTTTCGCGCAGCCGCCGGGCCTCCCGTGGGGAGGAAACCGGGAGGGGCGGCGGGCCCCGCCGGGCACGAGGCTCGGCAGGGCCCAACAAGGGGGATCGTCACCCGGGGGTTGGCTTCGGTCCCGTTGCCTCACCCTGCACTACGAACCAGCCATACCGGAAGGGGTCGGCTGAAACTGTTCGCCCTGGCCGGTGTGCGGGCCGGGCGTGGGTGGGGTCAGCCCCAGGCGGTGTCGAGGGGGGTGACGACGACGGTGCCGCCGTCGGCCAGCTCGGGCACCGTGGTCTCGTCGGCCGGCTCGGTGCCGGTGGTGTCGTGGGCGCCCCAGGCAGTGTCGCCGACCTGGGTGGTGGCGAGGCCGTCGGCGAGGAGGGCGCCGGTGGTCGCGGCGGTGGCGAGGGCGAGGACTGCGGCGATACGGCGGACTGTGCGCTTCATCTTCACCAGAGGAATCCTTCGGTCGGTGTCGGATGCTCGGAAACGGCAGTGGGGCGCCTGACCCGATCCCGTGATCTCTCCGGTCCGCTGCGATCCCCTTTTAGTTGACCGTGTCGTGTGGTTCTGGCAGTAGACGCGGCTGGCTGTGGGGAGGATGGGGAGTACGAGCGTCGGGGGACGCCCCACGCCCCACGCTGCCGTACGGTGGAAGGGCTTTCAAGCGGTTCGCACATGCGTCTATGCGCAGTGCGGAAAACCGCAGATGATCTCGGCTTGTCTCGGGGGACCCAAGTCTTGGCCACAGGTAGAACGATGAGTGACCGGCAGCATTTGACGGCCGATGCACTGCGCGCGTACGGGTGTATCGCACGTCAGGAACCGCTCACAGAAGTGAAGCAGAGTGTTCTCGAGGAGCTGGAGCACTGGGGGCTGATCGGATTCGATCCGGCCCGCCCCGGTATCCCGGTCGTGCTGGACCCTGAGGTGGCTCTGCAGCGCAAAGCGGCACGGGAGTTGGAGGAGACCCAGGCCCGGCTGGCCGCCATGTCGGTGCTGCCGTCCCTCGCGGACCAGCTCGGCACGCACTACGCGGGCGCACAGTGGCGCACCAATGGCGGCGCCGAGTACCTCGACGACCCGGCCACCGTGAACGCCCGCCTCGACGACATAGTCGCCGGCGCCCGCACGGAGATCCTCGCCGCGCAGCCGGGCGGCCCGCGTACGGCCGACCTCCTGGCGCTCGCCATCAACCGCGACACCGCCGCGCTCAATCGGGGAGTGCGACTGCGCACCCTGTACCGGGACACGGTCCGCGACAACACGGTGACCGCCGAGCAGGCCCGGGTGATGACCGGAAAGGGCGCCGAATACCGCACCATGGTCGGCCACTTCGAACGGTGCATCGTCATCGACCGCAAGCACGCCTTCATCTCCAACTACGTCGTGGAGGGCGCGCCCACGCATTCCGCGTGGCACGTGTCAGACCGGGCCATGGTCGCCTGGATCGCACGCGTCTTCGACGGGGAATGGCGGCGCGCCGACGTCTGGTGCGGCGAACTGAGGCCCCGGCGCGGGCACCTGCCGGTCGACACCGTGTCCGGGCCGGGCGGGGAGGGGGTGCGAACGACGCGCCGGCAGCGGGAGATCCTCCGCGACCTCGCCGCCGGCCACGGCCAGCCCGCCATCGCCCGCCGCATCGGCGTCTCCAAGCGCAAGCTCGAGGAGGAAGTCGCCGGGCTGAAGGGGCTGTGGGGGGCTGGGACGCTCCCGGAGCTGGTGTACCAGTGGGCACTGTCCCCGGACCGGCTGATGGACGACAGCGCCCCCACCGACACAGTCACGGCGGGGGCGGGCATCGCTGGAGCGTTAGGCGTGGAGACGGCCGCCTGACCGCTACGACGGGCGCTCTCTGGTGGCGTTGGACGGCTGCACGCCCTTCAACTCCGCCAGTTCCCGCTGCGCCTCGGCGAGCTTGGCCAGGTACTCGGCGGCCTGCGCCTTCCAGTCCGGCGGAGCATCCGGACGGGGGACGACGCGGCCGGTCATGAACCGGTCCCAGCCCTGCAGCGCGTACTCCAGATCCCGGATGCGGGCGCGCAGCCCTTCCGGGTCACGATCCCGGCGGAGCTCGGCAGCCTCCGCCTCGAGGCGCCGCATGTCCGCAGCCGTGCGAAGCTTCTGGCGCTCCTTGCCCTTGTCGAAACCGCGGCCGAACGCCGCCATCCGCTCCTCGCGCGGGCACTCCTCAATCCACGAGAGCAGATGCGCGGCCGCGTCGCGGTGCTCCTGGGCCCGCTCGGGGTCTTCCTCCTCGACCTCGGCCAGGGACCGGTAGTCGTACTGGCGGGCCAACTGGTCCGCCAGACGCTGCTCCTGGTCGGGTGTCTGGGTCACGGCAGGTCGTCCTCGTCGATGAGCTGGTGGGCGTCCCGGTGCGCGCGGCACACCGTGCCGTACAGATCCTCGCGGCACGGGCCGGGCCCCAGGTACGTATGGTGCCCGATCGTGGCCACCTCGATCGCCTCCTGGCCGTCCAGCGGGCGCACCGTGCGCTGCGCGAGCTGAGCCTCCACGGCCTCCAGACGGCGGAGGATCTCCTTCTTCGACACCCGGCGCCTCACTCGGCTCCCTTCGGGAGTTCCGGCTGCATCTCCGCGTGGCCTTTCTGCTCCCACTGCCGTCGGTAGTTGGCGACGCCGCCTTCGCAGTCGTCGCGGGCGCGGGCGTGGAAAACCGCGGAGTCGTTGCCCCAGTCGGGGCGCCACAGGTTCGGGCCGGGGAACCGCACGGCCTTCATCCTCGAGGTGATGCGCTCGCCGCAGCCGAGGCAGTGGCCGGCGGGGATCGCCATGAGGCGTTCGGTGTTGGCCATCTCGTGGTCAACCAGAGCCTCGTTGGTGACGTGGGTGCAAGGCGGGATCTCGTTGCAGAGGCGGCACACGCTGTAGTGCTCGGGGAGAACGTAGAACGCGCGGGAGGCGCGTACCGCGTAGTGCTCGTGCTTCGCCGTGGGTCGGTCGGCGGGCTGGATGACCAGGACGAGGGGCCGGTGGTTCCACGTGGCGCGCTCGGGCTGCTCGCCCAGGTCCCGTCCGGCGACGACCTGTTCCACCCACTCCTCGGTGAACCGCTTCCACTCCCTCATGAAGTGCTCCGGCCACAGGTCCAGGGGGCGTTCGTTGACCTCGAGGACGCGGTACGCCTTGTGGTCGAACCAGACGATGATCGTGCCGGGCTGGATGCGGGTGCTGTAGTCGCTCTCCCGCAGGTGCGGCATGATGCCCTCGCCGGGGAGGTGGCCGGTCTTCCGGCACTGCTGGGGGCTCCACTGACCGAGCAGGACACGCATGGGGATACGCACGATCACACCTCTTCCAGGCCGCCGCCGATGATGAGGCTGAGGCGGGCTCGTTGCGGGACGGGTTGCTTGCCGGGGGTGGGCCAGTCGTCGGCTCGGACGCCGTACACGGGCGGCTCCCAGGTGTCCCAGGTGTAGTGCCGGTACAGGCGGACCCAGTCGGCTTCGAAGTAGCAGGGCAGGAGCCCGCCGGCGTCGGGGACCGGCTCGGGCGCGGCGGCGTTCTGCTCCTTCACCTGTTCCTGCACGCGCCGGGCGTGCTCCTGGTGGCGTGGACAGAACCAGTGCCACCGGTACCAGCCGGTTCCCACCTGCTTCTCCAGGACCCGGTGCTTGCCGGGGGCGCCGCATACGTTCTCGGTGTTGCGGAAGTCCTCGGTGTCCCGCTTCTCCTGGGCAACCCGCTCCGGGAGGCTCATCTGGTGGCCCTTGAAGGGGCGTTCCTTGTATGCGCGGAGGCGGGGGCCAATGCAGCGCCGCTTGGACGGGTCGTATCCGCCCGGCCGCTCGTCGGGCGGCATGTAGCGGGGGCGGTCGTGCTCGATCAGCGCGCGCAGCGGGTCGGTGTAGCGGTGGCGTTCGTCGCGTCCGATGGCCTTGCGGATGCTCCGCCACTGCTCCTTCGCGTTGTCGGTGGGCTGCATGGTGACGACGTACGCGAAAGCGAGGAGGAGACGGCGGGAGTCGGTGTCGGCCCGGTCGTCCTGGTAGATCTGATGGGCCAGGCCGGCGAAGCTCTGCCCGCCGCCGCGGCCCCCGGTCTTCGTGCTCGGGTCCTTCTTCGGGGCCTGGGCCGGGACCAGGTTCAGCGCGGTGCCCACGGTCACACCACCTTTCCGAGCTGCGTGCGGACGGCGGTCAGGACGTCGTCCTTGGGGGTCCAAAAGCTGAGCGCGCCGGAGGCCTCGACGGGCTCGGCCAGGCGGACGACCTCGCCGATCTCCCAGTGCCACACCTCGGGGTGGGCCTTCGTCTCGATCTGGCCCCAGGGCTTGCAGCACCAGTGGACGTCGGCGCACCGATGGGAGCCCGTGAAGCGGACCGCGGCGAGGATCGCGCTGCGGGTGCCCGTCCACTGGCTGATGTCGGACCAGGTGATCTGTTCCAGGTCGACGGCGGTGATCCCGGAGGCGTGCAGGTCCTTCGCCGCGTGGAGGAGGACGAGCTCGCCCTCGTACTTCTCGGGCAGCTTCCGGGGGCGGTTCTCGACGCGCTTTGTCCCGAAGGCGATGGCGTCGGTGTATGGCTGACGCACGGTCAACGCTCGCACGAGGTCTCCTTCGGCTGCGGGTCGGTGATGGGGGCGAGGAGGGCGCGCATCTCGCGTACGTACTCCACCCGGTGCTCGTTCCACCGGTGCTTGGCCGCGACCTCGGCGAGAGTGTCGTCGTCCCAGCCGATCAGGACCGCCCACAGGTAGGCGTCGTGCCGGTCGGCGGTCCAGTCGCGGGTGTCGCCGACGCCCACTCGCATCATGTTGCAGACGGCGACTACAGCGCGGGAGACGCCGCCGAGGACGGTCCGGTGCCAGTCCCAGGCCTTGTACATGGCCTGGCCTGCCTCGCGGGTCTCCCGGCGGTCGTACTCGGTGTCCTCGAGGGTCTCGTACAGCTCGCGCAGGGTGGCCTCGGTGTGCTCGGCGAGCGGGAGCCGCTCGAGGCCGTCCTCGGGCGCAGGAGGGGCTGCCGGGAAGGTGCCCAGGGCCTGGAGGAGGTGCTGCTCCCACAGGGCGCGCAGGACGCCGTGCCAGATCTGCGGGGTGGGCATCCATCCGCACGCGCAGTCCACCGTCCACCGGTCGTTGGGGAGCTTCACCCGGCGCGGCAGGTGCGCGGCGACGACGGTCACGTGGTCGGGGCAGATGTGGCCGCCGGCGGGGAAGATGGTGCCGCTGCCGAGCGTGTGCCATCCCTTCCCGGACCACTCGGGGCGGGGCGGTTCCTTCCCGGTCATGGTGGTGACCGCGTCGTACTGGCGGAGGCATCCGGGGACCAGGCAGGTGCGGAGGGAGGGCTGGTTCAGCAGGGCCTCGTTGATGACGTCCTGGACGACGTCCTCGGGGGTGGTGCCACGGTTCATGCACTCTGCCAGGCTGAGGAGATCCATCAGCAGCTCGCGGGGAGTCTGGGTATCGGTCACGTGGTGGGCCCCTTCGGGGCGCAGGGCGGGCAGAAGTCGCCGGTGGCGTCGCAGATCCAGCCCTCGTTGCGCAGGTGGGAGCGGGCGATCTCGAGGCGCGCGGGCTTGCTGGTGTTGTCGTTGACGAGGTAGTCCCGCTTCACGGTCGTGCCGCAGTCGTCGCAGTACACGCCGATCTGGCAGGGGTAGAGGGCGTCCGGTCCGGTGTCGTCGGAGCGGAGGATCGCGGAGACGACGTCGGGGTCGGCGGTCCGCGGGGCGGTCGGCTCAGGGTTCACGAGCTGGTCCTCTCGGGGGTGGTCGGATCGGTCGATGAGCGGAGATACGACGGCAGCGGTCAGGAACACGGGGATGGCGGTCAGGGAGGCAAGGAGCGCCCACATCAGCCAGGCGGGTGGGCCGCTCACTCGGGCTTCCGGCGTCGGCGCTCGCACCGATGCGGGTCCGGGCACTGCGGCAGCCCGTCCCACCACACCGGTCGGGCGACCGGTTGGCGGCACCACTGGCAGACGGGCACGGTCACGACGGCTCCTTGCCGGGCTGGGCCACAACGGCGGGCGGGGTCTTGAGCGCGGTCCGGTGGGCGGCCACGATGCATTCGCCGGAGCAGTACGGGCGGTCGTCGCCGGTGCGGAACACGAAGTCGTCCTCGCCGTACTCGCTGATGTCGGTACCGCAGCGGGGGCAGAGCAGGGGCGCCTCGGCCGGTGTCTCGGTGTGGGGTGTCTCGGCGGCGGGTGCGTGCAGGCCCAGCCGTCGAGCCACAGGGTCCTGCCCGAGGGGCGGCAGGGACGGATCCCGGTCGGCCAGCGCCTTCACGATCTCGAACTGGCCCGTGATCGCGTCTCGACGGTTTGGCGGCAGATCCGACAGGTCGGGCTCGGGGCCTCGGCCGCGCAGGAACCGTAGGTAGTCCTCGATGAGGGCGCCGTTCGGGTCGTCGCCCGCCTCCGGCTCGGGTGTCTCGGCAGCCACACACGAACCGACGGCAGGCTGCTCGGCCAGGAGGCGCAGCTCCTCGGCCGCCTCGAAGTCGTGCCGCTCGTCCTCGTCCGCGCAGACGGTGCAGCGGCCGACGCTGACTGGCTCGTCGGCTTCCTCGTGCGCGCCTCGGAAGTGGCCGCACTCGGCGCACCGGTCCTCGGACGTGTCGACTGCGGCAGGCTGCGCGGCGACGGCTTGGCCCTTGGCCGCGTCGCGCGCGTCGGCCAGGTGCCCCCACATCCAGGACTCAATGCCCGCCAGTTGTTCGCCGATCTGGTGCAGGGCAAGGACGTTGGCGCGGGCAATGTCCTCGGCGGTGAGTTGCGGCTGGGGTTCGGTGGCCCCACGGCTCGGACCGCCTGCCTGCTCCGCCTCGACGGCGCGGCGCAGCACGGCCCGGACGTCCGTGCCTCGGCGGAACGTCCCGTCGCTCACCGGGTACACGGCCACGGTGTCGGACCAGTGGAAGCCGCGCTCGTCGATGTGGTCGCCGTAGTGCTGTGCGGCGCGAATGCAGAGTCGGCCGTCGTCGAACTGGCGGTGCTGCGCGCTGCACTCGGCGGCGGGAGCCTCGGCGGTCTGCTCGGTGGTGGGCGGCGCGGCAACAGGAACGGTCGGCGCGGGCGTCTTCCGGTGCCGGGTGGCGATCTCGACAGCGGCCGCGTGAGCGAGGTCCCCGTACCGTCCGGCCGAGACGCGGACACCAGCGCCGCGCATGCCGCGCTCGATCAGTTCGGCCAGCTGCTGCACGGTGTACGAGTCGAAGCCGATCGACCGGAAGCCGTCAGCTTCCGTGTAGACGCGCGACAGGCGGACGGTGGGCTCCGGCTCCACGCCGTGCTCGCAATCGCCCCAGACACGGGTGTGGGTGCCCTTCTGGCGGCAGGTTCGGCGGCAGCCGTCGAAGTCGCGGTCGGGGTTCGGGTTGGTGGTCACGGTTCTCCTCAGGCGCGACGTGGGCGGGCAGGCAGATCAGGAGGCTGCGGCGTCGGGTCCGGCGAGGTCCTGCCGCAGTACGGCGGCGCGCTCGACGTCGAGCTCCAGCCAGTACGGCTCCAGGTCAGGCCCGGAGAGCATCACGATCACGCTGTCGTCGTCACCCCACTGCACGTCATTCAGGCCCCAGCGGAGGTGAGTGGGGTTGTCAGCCGCTGCGATATCGGTGGCGGCTTCGGTGATCCCGCCGAGCATGTTGGCGATCTCGACGGGGGTGAAGCCGTCGTCGGCGAGGCTCTCGGCGGTCGTGTCCTCGGTGGGCCCGGCGAGGAACTCCTGCACCTTGCGGTCGGCTTCACCGGAGGCGGCGTCTCGCTTGGCGAGCTGGGTGATGAGGTACTTCCGCTGTGCGCGGAGGCGGTGGATCTGTGCGAGCAGCGCGGCGACGTCTGCCGGGGCGTGGGCGATGAACTCGGCGTCGGCCTGGACCTGCGCCCAGTCCTCCTCGGCCGTCCACTCCTGGTGGGTCGGGTCGTTGTCGAGGGGCTCGTCTTCGAGGCGGCAGATCTCGCGGCGGGCGCGGTAGCCGGTGCCGGTGTCCTCCAGTCCGGCAGCAACGTCGATCATGCTGCCGCCGCCGAACTCGTAGACGCCCCACGGTCCAGGGGTGGCGGCCTTGTAGCGGCCTTCGATCTCGTCGAGCTGGGTGTCGGTGAGCGGGCCGGGCATCGCAGTCACTGCATTCTCCTTGTGGTTCGGCGGGCGGGGGTGGGCGGCTCAGGCGGCGGGGCGTCCGCAGTGGCAGTGGACGCGGCCGTCGGTGGCGGTGAGTTGGCGCCAGCGGTGGAAGGGGCACGGTGCGACGAGGGCTGAGCCGGTGGGGTGTTGGATGATCGCGGTGCGCGGGTTGTAGGGGCCGCCCATGGCGCGGAGGGGGTGGACGTCGGCGCATGCGAGGCAGCGGCCGGCGCGGCCGCCGGGGAGTTCGGCGTAGAGGACGCTGCTGCGGGAGCCGGGGCAGGTCTTGGGCGGGTCGATGTCGCGCGGGCTGAAGAGGAGGAGCCGGCCGGTGGGGCTGAATTCCTGCCCGGCGCCGATTGCTCGGCCTTCGCAGGTGGCGCAGACGGGTTCTCCGGGCGGGGGTTCGTCGGTGGTGAGGCAGGCGCCGGCTCGGTCGCTGCCGCCGATGCCG
>NZ_CP107842.1 GCF_036346855.1 Streptomyces europaeiscabiei | reverse complement strand
CCCGCCTGTACCCGAGCGTCGACCCCACGCCGCTGACGAACGCGACGGCGGGCGCCCTGCGCCCCCCGGGCGCCGCCCACCGCAGCGGCCACGGCCACGCCGAGTTGGACGGCATCGAGCCGGCCGCCGCCGTGGCGATCCTCCGCAAGGGCAGCCGGCCGAGCGCGTTCGAGCGACTGGCGCGCACGCTGGAGACCCTCACCGGCGCCCCGGCCCTGCTCGGGCAGCGCGCCACCACGGCGGTCGGCCGGACCCACCGCACCGGCCAGCACATCCCCCCCTCGATCTCGAAGCGCGGCCCGGTCGTCCGAGACATCGACACCGACGAGGACGGGCACGTACGCCTGCGCCAGCCGTGGCGCCCGCTCGGCAGCCGGGACCTCAAGGCCCTGAACCGCCGCCCCGACGACGCCCCCGGCGCCCACCAGGCCGCCGTACACCACCTGTTGGTCCGCTGCGCCCTGGCCGGCTGGACCTACGCCCAGGCCCGGACGCTGGTCGAGGACGCGGCCACCGCCCCCGCCCTGGAGTGGCTCCGCACCAGCGGCACGGGAGGCGGCCGCCAGCAGTTGCCCGACGCCGAGGCGGAACGCCGCCTGACACGCCGGTGGTGGCTCGCCGTACAGGAGGCCGCCCGCCTGCCCCTGCGCTACCGGGGCAGGCCCCGCGACGGCGAGGAGCTGAGCGAGGGCGCCATGGCGGCCGCCGATCTGCTCGCCCGGATCGAGGCCGCCGGCAGTGCCCCGTGGAGCCGCCCCAGCGGCCCCGCCGACCTGGCCGTCTTGCGCGCCGTCGCGTACCTCATGGCGGTGACGGGATCGACCTCGATCAGCGCCGCCGTCCGGCGCCTGGCGGTGCTGTGCGGCCGCAGTAAGTCCACTGCCGCACTGAGCCTGCTGCGGCTGGAGGCGGACGGCTGGACGGTCACCACCGAGCAGGCCGTCCCCGGAGCCTGCCGGGCCCGCCGCATCACGCTCGCCACCTCCCACACCTGCACCGACGACCCGCACCACATCTGCGCAGTCCACGACAAAACAGCAGGTCAGAGAGATTTTGCGGGGTCGGACAGAAGTGACAACGCCGCCCCCCCTGGGGGGCATGGGGATGTTCTGTCTTACCTTCGGGATGTGATTGCTCACCAGCAGTCGGGCATTTGGCACGCGTTGGGGCACCACGCGGGCAGGACCCTGGAAGCCATCGAGAGCGGCGTTCGCACCCCCGACCTTGCCCGCGCCACCGGCTACGTCCCCGAGACGATCACGGGCCATCTGGCGGCCCTCACGGCGGTTGGGGTGTTGGACTCCAGGATCGCCCGGCGCACCGAGCGGACGCTGTACGAGGCGGCCGCGCAGCTTGGGCACGCAGGCAGGCCCGCGGAACTGGCGGTCAGCGCCCGGGTGGACGAGGAGCGTCACCGCTGGTGGCTGGCTGAGAAGGAATGGTGCGCTGCCCCGCGCGGGGCGAAGCTGCAGCAGGCCCAGCGTCCCGACGCTCGACAGATGGTCGTACCCGGCATGGACCCGTACGAGCGCCGCTACCCCCGCCACCCGCACCAGAGCACCCGCCGCACCGGCACCGGCCGTGCCGACCACCGCACAGCGTGGGAGATCGAGGCCCAGCGCATCGGCGCCGGCGAGCTACTTGCGGAGGCCTGCGAGATCGAGAGGCACGGCGGAGTAGTCGACCCCGCACAGCTCGGCCGCGACCGCGGCCAGGACGAGCGAGGACACGGACACACGGCCGCCGCATGACACCCGCGCCCCCCGACACGCCGACGAGGCGCGAGGAGCGTACGGCGATGCCGCCGAAGAGGTAGCATGTCGCCCAGCGAGAACGCACCGCAGGCCCCGTGCCCGCAGCAGACCCGCACCGCCGCCGGAGAGAGCGCCTCCCGCCGGCACCCCGGACCGCGGAAATCAACCACCGGCCCGAAGGGCCCCGAGCAAGACCGGGGCAAGTTCGCGTGCACACGCGAACCCGTCACGCCTTGGCGTGACGAAGGGGTAGGCCGGCTCAGCCGCCAGCCCCTGGCGGGCCGCAAGGCCCGCGCCCCCGAAGACGGGGCCGCAGCCGACGAACGGTCGGCACCTCTCACCCCTGGAAATTCGCAGCTCTTCGCCAACAAATAATTTCCGGAATACCAGAAACAGTAATCCAGAAATGCTAGAGTGGTCACATGATGACGAACGGTGAGCATGGGACGCGGCGAGGCCGGACGGTCGACGAGTACGCGGCCCCGAGGAAGCGTGCGTACACCGGGGTGCTGGCATGGGCCGACCGGATGTACGCCGACGGTGAGCGCGGCGAGGTGGTCGTGCGGGTGCACGACGCCGGACAGCTCGGCAACGTCCGCCGTGAGGCTGCCGAGCAGCTCGCCGACGGCTACGGGGTGCGCGCCCGCCGGTTCGAGGAGGCGATCTACTTCTCCCGCCAGGGCGGCCGGCACACCGGCGAGAACGTGCGGGTGGCCCGGCACGCGCTGCGGATCGAGGGCCCCGTACTGAAGGTCGCGCGGTTCGCCGCCGACCTGCCCCAGGTGCTTGCCGCGATCGAGCAGGCCGCCACCACGATGATGCGCACCCTGAACCGGTGGATGCGGGACTCAGCCCACGGTCAGCGGTGGATGGCCTGCCACGACGCCGCCCACTGGCGCACGGAGCGCCGCTACTGGCGCCGGTCGTACATCCGGCACCTGGCGCAGTGGACCGGCCCGGAGGCGACGGACATGAGCGGCGCGGACATGCCCGACTGGTCGGAGAACTGGCTGAACCTGCAAGCCCGCATCGCGCAGGCCACCGCGGGCACCGTCGACGTCGAGGCCGCCCGTGACCACATGGCCGAGGCCCTGCTGTTCGCTCAGGCAGCCCGCCCCGAGCCCCGGACCGCCGAGCCACTCCCGGAGCCCCGCACCCGGTACGCCACGGTGTACGACGCCATCCACGCCCCCGTCCAGCGCAACGAGGAGATCGGGAACGTGGAGTTCCACTACGGCGACCCCGCCGAACTCACCCGCCAGAAGGCCCGCGACGAGGCACCCGCCCCCGTCCCGGCCGAGGAGCCCGCCGCCCCGACGGCCGCCGAGGACGAGGCGCAGGCGGCGGCTGCCGCGCAACTCGCGCTGTTCGGCGCCGAGTCCACCGCCCCAGCCGCAACGGCGGCCGCCGGGGGCCCGGTCGTCGTCATTCCGTGCTCCGGGCGCAAGCTCGGCCGCCCGGCCCCGGCAGGCGAGATCTACACCGGATCGCTGCACCGCATGGCCCGCCGGACCGCCGACGCGCTCACCGCGACCGGCGGCACGGTGCTCGTGCTCAGCGCTCTGCACGGGCTGACGCCCCTCGATCGGGTGATCGAGCCGTACGACCACCAGTGGACCGACTCCGGCAGCATCACCGTCGGCGAACTGCGCGCCCAAGCGGAGGCGTTCGGCCTGGCCGACGCCGAGAGCGTCATCCTGCTGACCCCGGGCGAGTACACCAGGCGGGCGGCCGCCGTGTGGCCGCACGCCCGCACCCCGCTTGCGCATCTCGGGATCGGCCAGCAGCGCGGCCGCCTGGCCGCCCTGCGCGCCGATAACCTCACGATCGCGGCCTGACCGCGCCTCCACTCCCCCGCCCGCCGGGCCCCGGCCGTGGGCCCCTCCGACGGAAGGCACCGCCACCGATGAGCACACCGCCCACCACCGAGGATCTCGGGGAGAACCCCGGCGGGGACGAGGAGGAAGCGCCGTTCGGCTACTGGCCCAGCCCCTGCAAGCTGTGCGGCTGCGCGATCCCCCGCGAGAAGCCGGCCGGAGCCGGCCGGCCGCCGGAGTATTGCAGCACCGAGCACCAGAACGAGGCGAAGGCCGCCCGCGCTCGTGAGCGCAACACCCCCGGTTTGCCCGGCCAGCTGAACCGTGCCGAGGAACTCCAGACCCGTATGGAACAGGTCGTTGACGACCTGCGCAGGGACATTCAGAAGGTCAACAACCCGGAGGGCATTGAGGCCCGGTTGGCGGCCGCCCGCGCGGCCGCCGCCAACGACGTGGCCCAGGCCAACCAGACAGCCGCCAACGCCCGCAGTGAGGCCGCCCAGGCGCGCGCTGAAACCCACCAGGCCGTGTTGGACAAGGAAGCTGCCGACGCCGCTGCAGCGCGCGACCAGAAGGCGAAGGAGGAAGCGGAGAAGGCGGCCGAGGACGCCCGTCACGCCGAGCGCCAGGCCGTCGCCGACAAGGGCCGCGCCGAGCAGCTGCGGGACGAGGCCGTACGGCAGCGGGAGGCTTTCAAGCAGGAGACGGACCGCGCCGTCGAGCGCGCCGAGCAGGCGCGGACCGAACAGCAGCAGGCCGAGCGGGCCCGGGTGGAGGCGGTTGCCGAAAGGGACGAGGCCCGGCGACTGGCCGCCACCGAAACGGGTCTGCGCGAGGCCGCCGAACGCGAACGTGAACGGCTGAGGGAGGAGCGGAACGCCGCCCTGGAGTCGGCGACCACCGCCAGCCGCGAACGTGCCGACGCCGTGGCCCGCCGGGAGGCCGCCGAACGAGATCTTGGCGAGGCCAACCGCCAGCGCCGCCAGGCCGAAGACGAGCGCGACCGGCTCACCCGTGAACGCAACAACCTGACCGAGCAGGTCCGGGAACTGCGCGACCAGCTCGGTGAGGAGAAGTTGCAGCACCGCGACACCGAGCGGCAGGCCGACGCCGCCAACCGGCGCGCCGACAACGAGAAGCAGCGCGCGGACAGTGCCGAGGAACAGCGCGACCGCCTGGCCACGGACGCCACGGAGCTGCGCCGCCAGCTCGACGAGGAAAAGGCCGCACACCGGACCGCCGAGAGCCGGGCCGACGTCGCCGAGCAGCGAGCCAACTCCGAGACCCGCCGAGCAGACACCGCCGAGGCCGACCGCGACCGCGCCGAAGCCCGCGCCACCCGCTGGGAGGGCCAGGCCGCGAAGGCCCACGACAGGCTCGAAAAGCTGAGCGAGCGGGCCGCCGAGGGCGGGCCCCGTAGGAACCGCCGGAGCACCGAGCCCACCGCGCCAGAGACCGACGAGGACGAGCAGCCGCCCCAGACACCGGCGCCGGCCTCCCCGGCCGAGGCTGAACTGATCGCGGCAAGCGCGCCGTTCCTCGAAGGAGCGACGCAGGGCGTTTCCGAGGACGTCCGCACCGCGTTGCGCCAACTGACGACCGCGACCACCACCGGCGACGCGGAAGCCCTGCCCGGCATCCGCCGCTACGTCGCCCAGCTCGCCGCGCACCGCCTGCGCGTGCCAGACGACGCCGACGGCCGACGTCTGCGCGCTGCCCTGGACGCGTTCATCGCATCCCAGACCGACGAGGAGAACGACGCATGAGCCTTCCCAACCACCGCCCCGTCCCGCTACCCGTGCCCCTGCGCGTCCTCGACCTCGACGAGTTCCAGACCGCCGTACACGCCGCGCGCCGCGAGGCGCAGCGGTACCGGCCCCGACTCGACGTCGACCATGGCATGGCCGAGGAGATGGTGAGCGCGGCGCTCGCCACCGCCGGGGTGTTCATTCCCGCCCCGGCTCCGGAGAGCCTGGACACGGAGTGCTGCACCGCCCTGTACCTGCCGTGGGAGCCCGAAGCGGCCACAGCCGAGACTCTAGGGGTGTGGCAGCAGTGCGGCGACGAACCCGGCCACGACGACGCCGACGGCCACGACAACGGTGAGTTCACGTGGGTCGACGGCCGGCCCGGCACCGTCCCCGCACAGCTGCCACACCCCACCGACGAGGAGACCGGCGCATGAACACCCCCACCCGCCGGCCGGTCCTTGACCTAGCCGCGTACGACAATGCGCTGTACGGCGTGCGCAACGTCGTCGGCAATGCGCGCGTCCCGATGCCGGACGAAGTGGTCGGCCAGGTGGTCGCCGAGGTACTCACCGCGGCCGGTCTCCTGCCCCCGCCGCCGGAGCCCGACCCGCAGACATGCACCTCGATGTGGCCTGACGAAACGGGCGAGTGGTGGCAGTGCCAGGCCGGACCCGGACACGACCCCGGAGAGCGACACAACGCGGATGAGTGGGGGTGGCCCGACAGCCACCCCGAGGCGATCCCACCGACCAAGGGCTGATCTGCCGCATCACGGAGATGGCAGATGGAGCGAACCCCTCTTAGCCCGCCCACCCGGAACTACGGTCCGCTTGTTCACACCGACAAGCCGGCCGCAGTTTCCGTCACTCTGCCGAGCCACGGCGATGCCTCAGCCGACGGCAGTTCGTGCCGGTCTCAGGCACATCGCGGCAGCTGGTGCTCCCCGCCAGCCATGGCCGGTGGGGTGGTCTGCTCACGCGGGCGCGTCCGTGACGGTGGCAGTACGGTCCGGGCCCCGGACGGTCCCGGCGGCCGGTGTTCCGTGGCCCCGCCCGGCTCCCCTCCCTCCCCGCCAGTCTCTGAGGTCGAGCACAACGACGATGCCCGCCGCCCGGCATGCGGTCCGCCATGTAAACCCCGGCGAGTAGCCGCCCCCAGCGGACAGGGTTGGAGAAGCAGGAAGGGCCCCATCTCCGTGACGGGGCCCTTCCTGCTACGAGCAGATCACAAGGAGGACTGACTGACCCCAGCGACGAACAGTCTCCAGGCCTCAGAGGTCATGGAGAAGGGAGGAATAGAGGTGTCCTTCGAGTCACGGATGTCGACGCCGGCCGTGCTGTGGCGTACCTCCACGCAGGCGCTGAACGTGTCGTTGCAGTAAGTGCTCTTGCGCCATTCCTTGGACAAGTGCGTCATCGAGAACCTCTCTGCGGATACGCGGGCAAGGACTGCTAGGTGGAGAGCGGTGAGCGACGGCTGTGCGGGAGTGAGTCTAAGCCGACGACCCGTAGGTGGGTTGGTGGTTGGCGCAGTTGGCCGCCGGGAATGGCAGCAGCTATGACGACACCCAGAAGCGATCAGGTGATGCCGCCACCGTGGACGGCGAAACAGATGGATGCCTATGAGAGTGCACGCGCACTTCTCTCCGCAGTCATCGCTGCGTACAGCACTCGCATTGGTTCCAGCACGGCACCGCAAGAAGCTGACCGCCTCAAGGACCTGCGGAGTGCACACGTGGTCGAGCGCCGCGACCTCACCGCCGGGCACACAGCGCGTGTGAATGAGATCAACCGTGACTTTGTTGCACTGCTCGCCGCGGTTCAGGCGGGCGAGCAGTGAGCGAGAAGGAGCCACGCATTCTGACGGATCGCGAGGCACGGGCGATCGTCCGGGACGAGTTTCTTCCCTTGCTCGCTCCCGACTCCTCGAAGAACCCTCGTTTCGCCGTCTTTGGTGGGGCACAGGGCTCTCGGAAGACGACGCTCAAGCCGGTCGTCGCCCGAAGTCTGGGGATGCAAGGCGCCCTGCTTCTGGAGGGAGACGATCTGTTTGCCTTCCACCCTCGCTACGAGCAGCTTGTGAGCGAGCTGGGAGACACTTTCCAGGCAGGCAAGAAAGTGTCCTCTGACATTGAGTTCATGTACACCGAGACCCTCGCAGGTGTACGCGAGCGTCACGCTGACGTCATGGTAGTTGGGCCCTATACGGGGTTGGACTTCACCTTGTCGCGCATCGCGGAGTTCAAGGAGTCCGGCTACCAGGTTGAGTTGGCATACACCGCGTTGCATCCGGCGCTTTCTCAGTTGGGTGTGATGCACCGGCACATGCAGACCGTCGAAGCCGGGGCGGGGGCCGGCATGCTGGTGTCCCTGGAGCTTCAGGAGAAGGTCATCAAGGATACGCCTGTCGTGATGGCGGAGATCGAGCGACGAGGTGTGGCAGACGCCTTGCACGTCGTCGGGCCAGAGGGCGTGGTGTTCAGCAAGCGCCGCCAGGAGGCTGGAACCTGGGTACCGGCCCGCAGCATTGCTGAGGTCGTCGAGGAGACCAGAGCACGGCCATGGGACAGGGATGTGCGCGCAGATTTCGCTCGACGGCGGGCAGCGGTCGAGCACGGCCAGGGCGACGACTGGATAGCTCGACTGAGGAGCGTCGACCGGTTGGCCGGGCCGATGCTGAGAGAGACGACCGAGGCTGAGGTGCAGGCGAGCCGTGACCTGATGTCTCTGGCCTTTCCCGGTGCTGCAAAGGAGGCGACACGAGATCCCGTTGGCGGCCCGCAGTCTTCCGGGCCGGAGCCGGAGTCAGAGAGAGGAGAAGGTATCGACAGCGGACGCTGACACCACCACACCCTCAAGGGGTGAGCACAGATGGAGGGGCCCCGCCATGGTGAGGCGGGGCCCCTCCAGTTGTGTAAGCCAGTTGCTCAGACAGACCCAGGGTGAGCAGGCTCTTGGGGCACTGCGGATGGAGCGGGTTGAGCGGGGACCGCGGGGGGCGCTGCGCTTGGGGTTGTGACTGCTGAAGGCTTGCTGCCACGACTGCTGACGCGTGGACGGCCCGGAGCTTTCACCTTGGGCTCCTTGAACTGCATCCGCTTGAGTTCGTCAGGTGTCCAGCCAGCAGCCAGCATGTCGGCCCAACTGCGTGCGGTTGCACGCTCCAGATCTGTGAGCTGTTCGCGCAGCGTCGATTCAGCGGCCACGTTCGCGGCATGTACGTCGACCAGATCTAGCCGCGCTTGCATGAGCGACTCGGCCACGCTCCGCGGAGTCTGTGAGGACGAGGGGTCGTTAGTCATGGGCGCAGCGTATCGAGTTCCTTCACTCCCCCACCAGAACCGGCCCTCCACACATGATGCGTTGACGCCGAGGAGCGAGGAGGACCGCCGCTGGTGGGGCCGCTTGTGCCATCAGCTCCCCCTGGGTTTCCCTTCAAGATCATCCGAAACTCAGAGGGAGCAAGCTAGACAATCAGATATCTGATTGCGCTTGGCAGTCGCCTGACGGCGGCGACTGCTGGCACACTGACGTGTGGTCCCCACAGGTGGGGTCGCTTCGCTGAGAGGGAGGCGTGAGGGCGTGAGCGAGGAGAAGTCGAAACGCCGGGCCGTACCTCCGGGCGGACGGAGCCGACGGGAGGAAGGCGGACGGCGCCACACTGCTTTCGTGCGGATGAACGACGAGGAGTACGCGCTGATTCAGGGACGGGCCATCGCCCTTGGGGTGAGCGTTCCCCGGGCCCTTGTCGAGGCGACCAGTGGGGTACCCCCGCTGACCAAGACACAGCGGAAGGCTCTCCACCAGGAGTTGGCCGGCATCAAGCTGTTGCTCGCCAACCTGACGAACAACGTCAACCAGATCGCCAGGAAGCTCAACAGTGAGGTGGACGTTCCGACGAGGGAGATCCGGGCGGTGCTGGAGCGGGCCGCTGTCGCCGTCGGGAGGGTGGACGACATCGCCGAGAGCTATCGCACGTCGTGAGCATGCCGAACATCACCCGCGGGGGTGAGTCAGAGGGACTGATTCGGTACCTGTACGGGCCCGGATACGCCAACGAGCACGAGAACCAGCGGCTCATCGCCGCGTCGGCCGACATCGTTGCCCCCGGTGCCCCGTACTTTGAGGGCGAGGGTGAGCTGAAGCGCCTGGCCGAGGAACTCGACGCACCACGGACTCTGTTCCAGACGGACATCCCTGGCGGTTACGTGTGGCACTGCTCGATCTCGCTGCCGCCGGAAGACGGGCAGCTGACGGATGAGCAGTGGGCAGACGTCGCTCAGCGGGTCGTCAACGGTATGGGTTTCTCCGAGGCTTCGGGGAAGGCGCCGTGTCGGTGGATCGCCGTGCATCACGGGCCGAGCCTGAAAGGCAACGATCACATTCATCTCGTGGTCAACCTCGTGCGTACGGACGGGACCAAGGCGGATGTGTGGCGGGATTATTCACGGGCGCAGGCACTGTGCGGAGAGATCGATCGCGACATGGGCTTTCGGATCGTGGAAGGCCGTGCCAACGGCCGGGCCATGCCCGGGATCAAGCGAGGCGAGAAGGAATCCGCCGACCGGCGGGGTTTGCCGGAGCCGGCCCGGCTCACACTGGCCCGACGTGTCCGTGCGGCGGCCGCGACCGCCGAGGACGAGGCGAGTTTCGTCCGCAATCTGCGCGCCTCCGGGGTGATCGCCAGGCCGCGCTATAGGACCGGCGGACGCGAGGAGGTAGTGGGGTATTCCGTTGCCCTGCGCAGTGATGATTCCGGTCCTGTGGTCTGGTACGGCGGCGGCAAGCTGGGGAGGGATCTGACCCTGTCGAAGCTGCGGCAGCAGTGGACTGGAGCAGACCCGACGGAGGCAGTTTCGGCCTGGTCTGAGCGCGGAGTCCGGCGTGGGCGGATGACGAACCCGCTCTTGCGTGATGAGGCCGCATGGGAGATGGCTGCACAGCAGATTCAACACATGCGTGAGCAGTTGAAGGCCGTTCCTGTGGACGACGTGGTGCGGTGGTCGCAGGCGGCCTACGAGGCCTCCGGTGTGCTCGCTGTGCTGAGCGCCCGTATGGAGGGCGAGCGGCCGGGCCCTCTGGCGCGGGCATCCGATGTTCTGGCACGGTCGGCTCAGCGCACCAGGGATTGCCGTTCTGCCCCGCTGACTGTGGAGCCGGGCCAGTTGAGAGGAGCCGCTATGGCAGCGCACTACTCGCGTTCGTCTGTTGCCGGCCAGGTTGCGTTCGTCATGGCTCTGCGTAACACCCTGCGCGGGATTCATGCCATGCATGAGGCGCGGGATGAGCGGGACCAGGCTCTTCGGATCGAGGGTGTGGCCCGTGGGGATCTGCAACGGTGGCAGCAGAGCCGAGCAGCGATGCAGGACAGTCCCGGCGCGCTACCGCTGCCGGGTATTGAGCAGGGTCGTGGGCCAGGGCCGCACGGGCCTGACCGCGGTGCAGAGAACGGCCGCTAAACGGGAGGGTTTTCATGGCCGAGGTGTACGACCGCAACGCGAGCGAGGTGTATGCGGCCGGGTCTCAGCTCGGCGGCGACGTGGCCAGGCTGACCATCCTGGTTGCCACGCTCATCGCTGAGCGCATCGTGGAGGAGCGGCGCCAGCGGTACGAGGCCGCGCAGAGGCAGGCCGAAACACGAGCCGCGCAGATGGCAGAACGGGTGCGGGCCGAGCGTTCCGCCGTTCAGCCCGTGCTGAGCGGCGTGCATCAGGAACGGTTCTGGAGGGACGCCGATCCGCGCCGGATCGGCCAGGCATGGCAGGCGGCCAGCGAGTGGGCGGCCAGCGATCCGTACGCCGCCTACACCCTCGATGTACTGCGGGAGAATCTACGCGACCGGTTCGGCATTGAGACGCCAGAATGGCCGGTGGGCGGCGGGGAACTGTCGCGGATCCTGAGCGTGGCCGACCCCGAGTTCCGGCAGGTTCTGAAGGAGGCCCGCACGGCAGCGGAGGCCGAACGCGAGGCTTCCTATGCCGTCATCATCCGAGACCTCAACGACCCCGCGCGTGTGGTGTCCCGTAGCGAGATGCGTGTGCCGGCGGGGATGCCTGTGGACGCGGCAGCCGGACGGGCTTACGCAGAGTGGGCCCGCTCGGCAGACGGCGCCGAATCCGCCAACAGCCACGACCGTTATGCGGTGGAACTCGTCGAGAACACCGGCGCCTCCAGGGCCGCGCACGTGCCCTCCGCAGTGCTGCGGGGCGATCGTGCGGAAGAAGTGCTTGCTGACGCGGAATCCTGGCGGCAGGCCGTTGTGGCGGGGACGGAGTCGGCTTCAGACACCGAGCTTCTCTACGCCCTGTCCGTCGAGCTGGACACGCTCGCAGAGGAGGAGGACCGGCGCCTGTCCCGGCGCGCGGACTATGCCGCCCGCCTGGAGTCCGACGGGGTGGACGGGCAGACCCGTACACGCCTGGCGGGAAATGTCGCCGCGATCGACGAGGGCCTGCCGGGGTTGCGTCAGCAGCAGGCAGACACCGCGCTTCGGCTGGCGGTGACCACAGCCACGCTGCGCGGTGAGAACCCTCAGCATGTCCTCGACGCCGCCGGTCTGCGCGAGAACCTGGACGCGGAATGGTGGGACACGGCCAGCGCGGCTGAGATCGCAGGCACGTGGCAGTACGTCGGCGGCTGGCAGGAGGGCAGAGCCCGGGACGAGGCACACGAGTTTCTGCGGGAGAGCCTGGCCGAGCATCACGGACTGACGGTCCCCCAAAACATTGACCCCGACGGAATTGCCGCTCTGTTCGGCGGCCGCCAGGCACCCGGTCCGGCAATGCGGATCGAAGCCCAGGGCGAGGCCCTGCGCGCGCAGGCTCAGGCCTTGTTCACTGAGTCCTACGACGCGTTCGGCGAGGCCGCTCGGCTCAACACCAACGCCGACCGGTTCCCCGAAGGGCACCCGCAGCGCACGCGGTACGAGCAGCAGGCCAGCACCTTGGTCGCGGAGGCGATGGCGGTGGGCGGTCAGGGCCTGGCTCTGCACGACCAGGGATTGTGGCTCAGCGGGCAGGATGCTGGGGTCAGGGCACAGGCATTTCAGGGCAGGGGCGCCCAGGTGACGCAGAACCTCGCGGACGAGTACCAGAGCCGTTGGGGTCAACCCCTGCACCGAGAAGCCCGGGAGCAGCTAGCCGCCGTCGCTCAGGAGGTAGCCGCGGACGCCCAGGCCTGGCAGGTTCTCGCTACACCAGGCAGCACGGACCCCGCCGCGGGCGTCATCCCCTCTACGGCGAGTGTCTCGCCGGCATCGATCGTCCGCCCGGAGCCGGCCCCGGTCGCGCGTCGGGTGTCGCTTCGCGCATTCACGGCAGAGTGCCGCAGATACCGCACCGGAGAGCGGACACTGCCGCCTGGCAGCGATGTGTACACGGCTGTGTGGGAGGAGCTGGGCCAGCCGAAATCCCCACGGCAAGCGGGCACGGGTGAGGACGCCGAGCGGGACGCCGGCGATGCCGACGGGACTGCCGTGCATGGCGCGGGAGAGGAGCCGAGGGAGGCCGAGGCGGATCCGAACGAGGGACGGCGGCAGGCCGCTGAGGCGGCGTTGGAAGCGATGAGCGACACGGAGGTTGCCGAAGCGGTGCGGGTTGCTGCCCAGGCTTTCCCGGAGGGTGCTGAGGCCGCGACAGCGGCCCCGGCGGGCAGAGGGTCGCGGAGTGCGGGCAACGGCCATGAAGCAGGCCGGGAGCGTGGGTCCGACATCGAGCGCTAGCCCGTCGCACAGGTAGGGAAAAGGGGTGGGGGTCAGACCGGAAGCGGTCTGACCCCCACCCCTTTATGCGTGGCTTCTCAGCTGTCGTCGTCGGTGTCGGTTGCGGAGCTGTTGGCGCTGAACGCGGGAGAGAGCCACAGGGCGGGGTCGGCTGGTTTCACCGGCAGTGGGAGCGACGGCCGAAGACTGTGGCCGTCTTTGGGGCTGCACCCGTTGAACGGGCCGTTGTCGGGGTTGAGGAGCACCCGCATATGGGGGTCGGCGTGCTGGAGGAACCATGTGGACAGACCTAGCGCGGGATCGTGCCGCAGGTTCTCCCAGGCCCGCCACATGGCGGTGATCCGCTGGAGTGCTTCGGGGTGGCGCCACCACTCCGGGCACCAGACGGCGGTAGAGCCGTTGATCTTGCGGCGGTAGGTGGGCGCGAGGTAGTCGGTGACGAAGACTTCCACGTTTGAGAAGACGAGCGGCGGCGGCTTCTTCTTGCCGCGCTTCTTGCCCTTGTTCTTCTTCCCGGCGAGTTTGCCGTTGCCCGGATCGCCAGCCGCGGGGGCGTCGTCCCACTCGTCGACGATGTCGGTCACTGCGTGGCCCCCGGGTCGTACTGGCTGATGGAGGCGGTCACCTCATCTGCCCAGTCGTATTCGTACCAGGGCTTGGTCTCGACGAGGGTGGTGCGGGTCTGCGAGACGAACAGCACGGCCCTCCCGGAGGGGACGGCGGCAAGATCTGCGGGGCTGAGGATTTCCTCCTGACGGCTGCCGATCGTCGTCGACACGTTGGAGACGAGCGGGTTGCTGGGGTGTCCGCCCGGCTGACGGGACTTGGAGTAGGTGAGCGGCTCGAACTGCCCGACCAGGGCGGAGATCCGTTGGAAGAACCGGTCATCGCGGCCGCCGCCGCCATAGCTCGTGATGTTCGCCGTGGCCCAGAGCTTTTCCATGCCGTACTCACCCCACACCGTCACGCCCTGGGCCCAGCTCTGCAAGATGGTGATGATGTTGATGCCGCGCGACCCGTAGTGCGAGTAAATGTCGGGCAGGTCGTTCCACTTGCAGATGTTCGCGGCTTCGTCGAGGACCGGCAGGAGGGGCCGGGCCAGACGGCCGCCCGGCGACTGCATGGCGAACTCTTCGGCGGCCTCACAGATTGCCACCGTCAGAGCGGTCACCAGGGCGCCGGCACTGCCGGTGCCCTCGCGGGAGACGAGGTACAGGGTGTCGGTGCTGCGTACGTACTCGTCCGGCCGGAACGAGCGCTGTTTGGACAGCTCGCCCGCGGCGGGCGGGGTCACCCAGCGCGTGACCCGAGGGTCGCGCAGGCAAGCCACGTTCTTCATCGCCGTGCCGTAGACGCCAGAGCGCTGTTTGTCAGCCGCGTTAAGGATGCTGTGGAGGCCTTCGGCGGCGGCCCGGTAGTCGGGACCGGCCTCTTCAAGGATCAGATACGGCTCGTCGTCGCGCTGGTTGGACAGCCAGCGGTACACCTGCGTGATGGGCCGGTTGTCCAGCCGGGCGGCCAGCAGCATGTTCGCCACCAGCTCCTCGCCGGCGGGGTCGAAGTAGGCATCTGTCTGGGCGCCGGGGGCGCGGGTGTCGGCGGCGAAGTGGCTTGCGAGGCGGGCCGCCTTGGTCATGTCGGTGACGTAGGTCAGCGGATCCCAGTACCAGGTGGGCTCCTCGCCGAGGAGGCCTTGGAAGTCGGCCACCCACACCTCGCCGACCCGCGAGCGCGGCAGACGGGTGGCGTCGACGAGGTCGCGGCGGTTGGTGGTGCACAGCACCGGCGCCTGTCCGTGCCGCATGACGGCCGGGATGGCGAGCGTGGTCGTCTTGCCGGACCGGGTGCCCCAGATCGCCAGGTAGGTATCTTCCGCACTGCCGTAGAGCGGCTGACGGCCGATCACCGACAGCCCGAGGTAGACGCCGGGGGCGACGCCGTCGGCGACGCCGAGCCTGGCCGCCTTGGCGGCCACGGTCTTCGCGCTGATCTTGTCGAGGTCACGGCCCTTGCCCATGTGCCGGGCGGCCGCATCGATGGGCTTGCGGTGGGCAGAGGCCTTGCGTACGACACGGAGCACCAGCACGCCGAGTACGGCCAGGACGACGAGCTCGGCGACCAGGACCACAGTGGCCCACAGGCCGGGCCACTGGTAGGTGCCCGCCGCGAGATTGAACGGCACGGCGAAGGGGTTGCTCGGAGGGGCGGCCGTGCCGCCGAGCGCTGCGCCGGCCGCCGCGGAGGTCCAGGTGACGGCGAGACCGAGCAGCAGCAGGGAGCAGCCGCCCAGGAGGAGCAGGCCGTTGGTGTCCTGGCCGGGGCCGCGCCGCTTCGAGGTCGAACTCACTTGGTCCACCGCCGGTTGGTGTTGTTGACGTCCAGTTCGCTCGGGGTGAGGTCGACGTGGATCGGGATGCCGGGCCGTCCGCCGACTTTGATCAGGAAGTTGCCGCGGCCGGGGGGTTCGGCCTTGCTGTCCCAGCCGGGCGGGGTCGACCAGCCGCTGACCATCTGCTGTTCTGCGCGGGTCATGTCGACCACCTGTGTCAGGCGGGGCATCTCGTCGCGGGGCAGGCCGCCGCAGATGATCATGCCGGACCGTTCGACGAATCCGCCGGCCTTGAGCCGGTCTTCTTCCGTGGGCAGCGCGAGGAGGTCTTTCATCGTGTGCGTGACCATCATGGTGCCCACGCCGCGCTGCCGGTTAAGACGGGTCAGGGCGTCGACGCGGTCGACGAGGCCGCGCCCGGCGCGCAGGACGCGCCACAGTTCGTCAAGGACGAGGAAGTAGTGGCGGCGGGGCTCCAGCCCGGCATCTGCGAGGGCCTGCGCGGCGGTGACCGCGCCGAACCCGTACGACCAGCAGGACAGCAGTGCGGCCGCCTGCAGCAGTTCCTCACCGTCGTCGATGCCGGAGATGTCGAAGCACACCGGCCGGTCGCGGCGCATCGGTTCGCTGGTGGGCCGGGAGAACGTCGTTCCCAGCCGTCCCGAGCCGAGCAGCGCGGTCAATGAAGATTCGAGGGATTCGGTGATGTCGCGGTAGCGGTCGATGCTGCCGCGGTCGAGGGCGACCGCCCGGACCTGTTCGGGGGCTTCCTTGATGACCTGGACGAGGTCGCCGAGGACGGGGGTGCCGTCGTGCTTGTCGTCAAGGACGCGCAAGGCTTCGGCGAGGATGGTTTCTTCACGGTCCGCGGGCGGGGTGGAACGCAGGATGGTGATGAGCGCCGAGACCATGTTGAGGCGGCGGCTGTGGGAGTCGGCGAGCAGGGTTCGGCGGGCCTCTCCGGTGAGCCGGTCGGCCACGGCCGAGATGTCGCCGGGGTCGAGGACGTTGAGGAAACCGCGGCCCGGTCCCAGGGTGATGACCTGTCCGCCCAGGGCGCGGATGAGATCCACATAGTCCGGTTTGAGGTCACCGAAGACCATAGGCAGGACCCCGTATCCGGCCAGGCCCAGGGCCATGCGGCGGACGACGGTGCTCTTGCCGAGGCCGGGTTGGCCCAGGATGAACCCGGACGGGTTGTGGATCAGGCCGGCGCGCATGAACCAGGAGATTGGGTCGCAGCAGACCGTGGAGCCGGTCAGGATGCTGCGGCCCAGCGGCACCCCGACCATGGGGGTGCCGGAGCCGGCGATGAAGGGCCACAGTCCGCACGTCTGCACGGTGGTGCCCCGCCATTCCGGGTGGGGTTGGACGAGCCGTTGGGCGCCGCCACCGGGCCCGGCCCAGCCGCGCAGGCCGGGCCGCCGGACGCGCGGCGGTTTCGGGGTGGTCGACGCCACGGGGTATCTCCAGACGCTCAGATGTTGTCGCGGATGGCGGCGGGCACCAGCAGGTGAGCCGGGAGCACCAGGCCGATGGGCAGGACGGAGGCGAACGCGGAGGCCTGCGAGCCGTTGACCGGCCGGAGCAGGATCCGGGACCGGGGCGCGAGGTCCTCGACGGCTGCCCGCGCCTTGGGCAGGTCCGTGTACGCCGCCACGGTGGCGGTCACCGCCAGGGCGAAGCGGGTGACACCGGCGCCGCGTGCTTCTTCCTGCGCGGACTGTTCGGCAGCCCGCAGGGCAACGGACGCGCGGGCCTGAGCGGCACGTGCCTGATTGCTGCGGAACCTGGCGTCGAGCTTGTCCTGTTCGACGATCTTCGCGGCCTGTGCCGGGTCGTGCGGCCGGTAGTAGAGCGTGACCCGCTTGCGGGCGATGTCGTCGCTCGGCGCCATCAGCGCACCGAGGACGCTGGAGAACACTTCGCCGCGGGGTGCTTCGGACATCTGCCAGGTCACCGACACCCCCGTGTCGTGGCGGTAGTGGTCCCAGGCCTCTTCGGCGCTGGAGGGCCCGGCATCGTGCCACTCCAGGCCGGTGCCGCCGTCGGCCCGTGCCTGTTCGACGAGGGTGGCCACGGTGGGGTCATAGGCGACGCGGACGGTCTCGGCGAGTTCGGCGGCCGTCATCGGCCGGGAGGTGCCCGCCCCGGTACTGGCCAGCGAATCCGTCAAGTGGGGAAGGCGGTTGCCGAGCAGGACCGCCATGTCGCCGGCGTCCTTACGCTCATGGCCGCCGCGGGCGGCCCCAGAGTAGGTCAGGGCGACCCGGGTGGTGATCTGCGCGGACCCGGTCGGGTACTCGGCGAGGACTTCGGTGAGCATCTGCCGGGCGAGCGCGGGCGCGTCGGGGTCCAGGTTGCTGGTCACCTCGTGCGACAGCCGGATCCCGGAGTCGGGGGCTGTCTCCACGGTGACGCTCGCCCCGACGAGGCCGGGTTCATGGGCGAGGCGGGCCAGCCAGCTGCCCCACTGGGCGACCCACTCGTTGACCTGGTCCTGATCGACGAGCGAGGCCCCGTCGGCCTCGCAGTTCAGGACGACGACGTGATGGTTGGTGGTGGGGTAGGTCAGCAGCGCGAAGGGGCGGCCGTAGGAGTCCTGGGCTTCGGACATCGTCGAGGCCGCCGCCAGGCCCGGCAGGGTGCAGGTGCCGTGCCCGGTGCGTCCCAGGGGGCCCGAGCGGTACAGGTGGGCGCCTTTCTTGACAGTCCGTCGCCAGGAGAGGCGAGCGTGGATACGGGCCATGACGGTCCTTCCGTGCCGGTCGCGGAGGGTCATCGGGATGAGGACGAGGGCCAGAAGCAGCCCGACGAACACAGCGAGCGCGAAGCTGACCAGGGTGACGGCGACGATGACGACCAGGCCGCCGAGGAGCATCACGGTCGCGCCGAGGGAGAGCCGTCCCATGCCGCTGCGCAGAGGGGACCGCCAGTTGCCGTACGTCGGTTCCGGCTTGGTGTCAGCCGCTGCCACGGGGGCCCTCCTCGTTCGTGTCGGTCGCGGCGGTGCGCGGGGCGATCACGTGCGTGCCGCCGTCCCGCGATACGGCCCCGTTGGGGGCGCCAACCGGCTGAGGAGCCGGATCGGAGGAGGAACGCGGTGCTCCGTCGGAGGACGCCGACGAGGCCCCGGCGGGGGCTTGTGCCGACGAGGCGCCGGAGGGTTGCGAGCCGGCGGGCTGAGCGGCCCCGCTCTTTCCTGTCCGGACGCCGCCGGAGGCGCCCCCGGCGCGGCCCTTGCCCCCGTTGCCTGCCAATTGCGAGCCGGACGCGGCGGCCGCGCCCCGGCCGCCGCCCGCCCCGGCGGCCGCCTTGGAGGCACCGCCGGTCTTGATGGACACCGCGCCCGAGGCGACGGCGCCGGCGGTACCGAGCACGCTCGATGCCGAGCCCTGCCCGCCCTGGGCGACCGCGTCGACCAGCGGGGTAGCGATCCGCATCAAGGCGGGCAGCGTCAGGGCCGCCAGGACCAGCAGCACCACGCCGGAGATCTGCACCATCAGGTTCGTGTCGTCCGCCGAGTCGCCGCCCTGGGTGAGGCTCGCGAACGACGCGGCGTAGACGATGGCGGCCACCGGTTTGTAGAGCACGAACGCCACCAGCCACGACATGGACTTGCGGAACCAGGCGCGGCCGGTGGGCGTGCCGGAGGCCGCCGCCGACAGCGGAAGGGTGGACACCAGAACGATCAGCATGGCGTTACGGGCCAGCATGAACCCGATCTGCGCCACCGACCCGACGATCAGCAGCAGCGCGAACACCAGCACCAGGCCCATGATCTGCCCCTTCTGCGGGGCGATGATGGACGCGGTGACCACCTCGTTCATGAAGGCCTGCGAGCAGGCCTTGGTGGCGGTGGTGCCCCCGCCGCACTGCGTGGACTGGTTGACGATCCACACGGAGAACTTGTCACCGGCCGAGATCAGCACGTTCACGGCCACGACGAGCGCGGTGCCCGCGAAGACCACCCGCAACAGGGCTGTGGCCGCTTCCCTGATCGGTTCGGTTCGTTGGGTCCAGGCCATGTGGCCAGCCGCGATCATGAGGGTGAGCGCGGACACCCACATGGTCAGCCACTGCGTATGGGCGAAGATGAAGCCCACGGGCCCGCCGTCGCTGCTGAGCGTGGGCGAGTCCATGCCGAGCCAACTCGTGGCCAGCGTCTCGATCAGGCTGCCGGCGGCATCCGCGAACGAGCGGACGATGTCGTCGAAGGCGTTGCCCGCGGCCTCGCTGACCTCCTCCCCCACCGAGTCCTTGGCCTTACAGGCCGCCCAGATGACAGGGACTTTTCCGACCAGGCTGTCACAGACCCCCGCCATCAGACACCGCCCCAGCCGATGAAGCCCTCTTCGGAGGACACGACGCGCTGCTGAGCGGTGCTGGACACCTCGTACTGCCAGTCACCGTCATGCCAGCGCATTGAGGCGGTGTTCACCCTCAGCGCGCCGTCGGAGAAGCGGGTGAGCAGCTCGATCACGGCGGTGTCACCGCCGTAGGTGACGAAGCGGAAACCGGCGAATTGCCCCAGCTCACCGGGAGCTGGCTCCGGCAGCGGCGAGGAGCCCAGCTCGTCGCGGAGCGCGGCGAGCTGGGCGTCTTTGGCGTCCCCGAAGGTCTGTTTCACCCACACGTCCTCCCAGTTGGCGGCGAGCATCGAGCGGATGCTGATCTGTGCCGCCGCCATCAGGGCACCTGTGGGGGTGTGCGCGAAGCAGGTCGTCATGTCGCCGTCGGCGGCGGCCGGGCCTGCCGTTCCGGAGACCGGCAGGGCGACTGTGCGGAACAGGCCCCAGGTGACGCCCTTCGGAGCGGTGGTGGGAAGAGCGGTGTCCTTGTCGGAGAGGCCCGCGCAGCCGTCGGCGGGGGAGGACGCGGCGGTGGTGGCCGAAGGAGCGGGCGCCGGATCGGCGGCTTCGTCGCCGCTGCTGTCGCCGGTTGTGATGACGACCAGGGCACCGAGCAGGATCACCGCGACGATGAACACGGCGGAGACGACGAACCAGCGCTGACGAAATGGGCTGTCGTCGCCGGTCGGAGGGGTGGGGGGCCGGTTGTCGTACGCAGACATGACAGATCCTGTCGTGGTCGGGTCAGACGAGGAAGCCGACGAGGCTGGAGGCGGAGCCGATGATCACGCAGGCGACCATGACCTTGGCGAGCCCCGACGCGGCCTCGTAGCCCTCCCCGTTGCGGTAGGCCATTGCCATGCGGCCGGCCACGACGAACAGGGCGAGGATGCACAGCGACGCCACACCCCACGCCACCCAGTTCATGATCTGAACGAAGTCCTCCGAGCCCGGCGGGGTCACGGGCACCGGGTCGGGCAGGGGCGAGGGCGTAGCCGAGGGTGCCGCGCGGAAGGCGTGGCTGGTGCTGGAGATGTGGTCAAGCATGCTGGGTTCTCTCCGAACTGTGACGGGCCAGGTCGCGTTGCAGGGCGCCGAGCCGGCGGGACTGGTCGGCGGAGGGCGTCTCGCCCAGCCGCCAGGCGTCCAACCACGGCACCGTCCAGGTGCGCGGGAGGCCGCCGCTGACGAGATGGAACAGGTCTTTGAGCGGACGGGGCAGCTTGCCCGGAGCGTCGGCGAGGACGACTAGGCCGAGCAGGTCGACGCCCTGGACGTGCCCGGATGCCCATTGCCGAGCAGCATTCTGAGCGGCCGTCAGCCCGGCGACGTTGGAGCGGCAGACGAGCACCACGGGGTGGCGCAGGTTGGCGACCGGCGCGGGCCACATGCGTCCGGCGTCGTAGCCGCCGGGGAGGGCGTGTTGAAGGCTGGTGACCCCGGCGCCGCCGTGGCAGCCGAGCCAGGCCCAACCGCCCTGCGGTGCCACGGATGCAGGAGCAACGGGAAGTCCGTGCTGCGGCGGCGGTACGGCACCGGGCTGAGGGCCGAGAGAACGCCCAAAACCGTTTGCCTGTGCAACCGGGTGTGCGGTAGTCACGTCTTGTGCATCTGAACTCGCTTGAGTCAGCCACGGATTCGGCGAATCGCTCGCCACAGCACGCCCCCTTGCCTCTTCACGATGTGCGAACATTCTAGACCTAGTGCTATCTGATGTTGCAAGATGTTACGTGCCAACAACAGATCGCATTCAACGAGAAGTTGATGCTCATTCGGGATGAAGTGTCATGGGGGAAGACGTGTGACTAGGATGCGCGGACATGACGGATCGCGAACCCTTGGCAACCTATGCGGACGTGCTGACATCGGCAGAGGTCGCCGAGATCCTGCGGGTCAGCCCGGTGCACGTTGCCCGGAGGGCCGAGTGGGGCACGCTTCGGGCCTTTCGAGTCGGCACGGACCGGGCCGCCTGGCGGTTCGACAAACGCCGCATCGTGGCGGTCATGCAGGGACGGCCCGGCGACGGGCAACTCCCGCCCCTGCTCTCCGAGCCCCCCGAGGTGCTCACGGCCAGCGAGGTCGGGGCCCTGCTCCGGTACGACCCGGCCACCATCGCCCAGCTGGCGGCCAAAGGGCTGTTGCCCGCCTTCAAGACCTCCCCGAGCCCCCGGGCACCGTGGCGCTTCCGTACGCGGGAGATCAATGCCCTGATAGACGGCGCACCACCGACGGCCCCCGCGCCGGACGCATCCGCAACACCGTGAGGGGGACCGCCCGGTGACGTCCAAGGGAGGGCCGATCGCCGTCGGTGTCGCGGGCGCCCTGGGCATGCTCATGGTCGGGCTCAGCGTTCTCGGCGGCGCGATGGAGAACACCGACGACAGCAAGCCGGCCGGGAGCTCCACCGCGCTCAACGCGGACAAGGTGCCGCCCGAGTACGTGGATTGGATCATCCGGGCGGGCACGACCTGCGACGGGGTGAGCGCGCCCCTGATCGCCGCTCAGATCTCCGCGGAATCCAACTGGAACCCCAACGCCAAGAGCCCGGTGGGCGCCCAGGGTCTGAGCCAGTTCATGCCCGGTACCTGGGTCAGCTGGGGTGTGGACGCCGACAAGGACGGCAAGGCCGACCCCTTCACCCCGGCCGACGCGATCATGACCCAGGCCCGCTACGACTGTTGGCTGATGAAGAAGGTGCGCAGCTACCACCTCGACGGCGACCCCACCCGGCTCATGCTCGCGGCATACAACGCGGGCCCCGGCGCGGTGGAGCAGTACGGGGGCATCCCCCCGTACATCGAGACGCAGACGTACGTGGAGCGCATCATGGAGCGCGTCGCGCAGTACAGCCGGATCGAGGAGGGGGACGACACCGGCGGGCCGCTCGGCCAGCGCATCGCCGCCCAGGCCAAGCGGTGGATCGGAACACCCTACGCGTGGGGCGGCGGAGGCCTCAGCGGCCCCACCCGGGGCATCGCCCAGGGCGCGGGCACCATCGGATTCGACTGCTCGTCGCTCACCCAGTACGCGGTCTACCACGGATCCGGCGGCAAGATCACCCTTCCCCGCACCAGCCAGTACCAGGCCAAGGAAGGCACGGCCGTCTCCCGCGACGACGCCCAGCCGGGCGATCTGGTGGCGTTCAGCCTGAACGGCGGCGGCTTCGACCACATCGGTGTTGTCGTCGGCCACGGGCAGTTCGTGCACGCGCCGCGCACGGGCGACAGCGTCAAGATCAGCAGTCTCGACGAGCCGTACTACAAGAGCCGCCCCATGACGATCCGGAGGATCGGGTGAAGACCACGACCACCAGGCGCCGCGCCGGACGTGCCGCCGCGGCCGCCGCGCTCGCGGCCGTACTGGCCACCGGGTGCGGCGCATTCGGCGGCGACGACAGCGGCAGCGACGCCGCCCCGCCCAAGGAGCCCACCCCCAGCGGCACCGGCCCCTACCCGCTGCCCCGCGACGCCACCGAGGCCGCCCCGCTGCCCACCGGAGCAACCGGCCAGCCCAAAGGCGGCATCCCCTCCCCCGCCGACGTCGACAGCAGCGACGCGACCGCCGTGAGCAAAGCCGCGCTGACCGCGCTGACCACCTCTGACACGGCTATCGACACCAGCCGCAACGACGCCGGCCGCCGCACCGCGGAGGCCGGGTGGTGCACCACTTCCTACGCCGAGCAGCTGCGTGCGGCGGTCTCCCGCTCCCAGCCCGGCACCGACTGGACGACCTGGGCCGAGCACAAGGCCTACACCAGGCCCCGGCTCACCCTCACCGAGGAAGCGGGCCGCCCCAACGACACCCCGAGCACGGCCTACCGCCAGTGGACCATCACGCTCACCCCCACCGGCCGCGACGGGTGGAAGGGCCGCGAGGAGGTCCACGTGGCGTTCGCGGAACTCACCCGCGCCACGGCGTCGAAACCCTGGCGGCTGAACGCCGTCACCTTCCAGTGAGGAGGACACGGCGATGACCAGCACCCCTGTGCCCGCCTGGCCCCGCTACCAGCTCGCCGCCCAGGCCGACGGCACCGTGACCGTCACCGGCCCCGCAGCCCCGGCCGGGCCGTACGCCGGCCGGGCCGAGGCCATACAGGCCGTCGCGGCGATCGCCGCCCGTCTGGCACCTCCCCGCGCGGTCCTGGCTGACGCGGTCGACGACGACGGCACCATGTGGCCGCTACAGATCGACCCCGACGGCACCGTGCACGAAGCCGGCGCCGCCGTGGCCGCCAAGAAGACCAGGGGGCGCCAGAGGAAGAACGGACGCGGCACCGCCGCCCCCTCACCCCGCCGGTCCGCGAAGCGCACTCCGGCACCCGAGCCGGCGCCGATCCCTCCGGCTGACGCCGGGCAGCCCGCCGCATCGCTCCCCCAGCCCGCGACGCCGTTCGTCATCCCCACCGTTGCGGAACCCGAGGACGACCGGACCGTCCGGGTACGCGCCCCGCGTACGGCCCCCGACGACGAGACGGTCCGCGTCCGCGCAACCCGCCGGACCCTCCAGGTCACCGAGCAGCACGAGCGGCCTGCCGAGGAGGCACCCGCCCACCAACCGGCCCCGCCGGTGATCTCGCAGCCCACTCCCCTGCCTGCCCCCGCGGCCCGGCAGGACCCCCGGATCGCCGCCGCGCAACCACAGATCCCGAGCTATCTCCGGGTGCGGGCCCTGGAACAGGCCGGACGCCTTGACGAGGCTCTTCACATGGCGGCGGCCCTCGACGAGGCCGCCGCCCGCGAGCACGGCCCGAGTCACCGTTCCGCCTTGCAGGCCCGCGAAGTTCTCGCCCACCTCACCGCACGGCGCGGTGACCTCCCCGGAGCGTGCAGCCTCTACCGGGATGTTGCCGAGCGGTGGGCCCTGCAGCGCGAAGAGGCAGCCGCCGACGAGGCCGCCGGACGGGCACACGCCCTATGGCTCCAGATCCAGGACCCAGCCCAGGCCGTCACCACCGGCGAGACCATCGTCCGGATGCGCGCCAGCATCCCCGGCCCGCAGGGTCGGGCGTACGACAAGGCCGTCCGGCGCCTTGCCCAACTCCGGGACACCAGCACACCCCCTCCCGCCGCACGCTGACACCAACGGAGGGCGGGACCCGGACCGAAGTCCGGGCCCCGCCCTTCGTCGTCCGACCGGCGGAGTGCCGCTACGCCGATGCCGGGAGCGTCATGCCGAGGACGGCAGCCGCCTGGTAGCGGTCGACGTACCGATCTCCCAGCACCGCTGCCGCCAGCTGAACCAACGGGTCACCAGTCAGCGTTTCCGCCACCAGCTCAGCCACCTGCGTCGCAGGCAGCGTCATGACCTCCCGGACCGCGGCGGCCGCAGCGTCCCCAGCCAGCAACTCGGCAGCCGTGAACGCATCCTCACGTACAGTCATTTGCAGATCCTCCACAGGGATCGAGGCCCCGAACGACGAGACGCACCGCCGTCGGAGGCCGAAACGTGAGGGGTCGGGTGCCAGCCCGGCCCCTCTTTAAGTTTGTGCAGGTCAACAGCCCGACACTTATGCACTTATGCATGTACAAGTGCAAGATACGCCATGGGGAGCCTGATAGGGCAAGGGGCGCGAGCACTTATGCCCGCATAATGTCGTGCATGCCTAAAAGTCTTGTGGAGTGGGCGGAGGGTACCGGCGGACAGCCGCCCATCGTCACGGCCGCTGCATGGAAGGGGGGCGACGGTAAGTCCACCTTCGCCCGCGAGCTTGCGTATCTGCTGGGTGCCGTCCTGGTGGATCTCGATTGGGACCGGGGTTGTAGCTCTCGGTCCATGGGTTACCGGTACGAAAAGTACGTTCGGTATCCCATGCAAGATGCCTTCAGGAACGGGACGGTCCCCAGGCCAGTCAAGGGGCGCCGCATGGCTGACCTTGTGCCGTCCTACCCCGGCCTGGTGGATGAGCAGCCGGATAGGGAGGCCGTGACGGATGCTCTGCTCAAGTGGGCGCGTGAGTGGCAGCGGCCCGTAGTCGTCGACACGCACCCGGGTGGCTGTGAGGCCACCTACGGGGCGGTGAACGCCGCCAACGTCGCCGTTGTGCCGGCAGTGCTGACGAAAGAGTCTCTCAACGCTCTTGAGGGAATGGTGGACGAGCTGACGAGTCACCCGTTGCTCATCACTCCCAATAAGGTTTCAGCGCCACCATCTTGGGCGCGCAAGCAGCTCAGGACGATCACGAGCAGCCACGGCGGGTTCCCGACAGGCCCTGTTGTTCACGATGAGTCATGGCTCCGGAGTCGGCGGATCAACGTAGCTGTGTCCTCCGAACCGGTGCCGAAGCGGGCCATGCGCTTCGTAGGCTCCATGGATGGTCTGGTGGATGCGGTGATCAACTATGGCGAGTAGCTTGGATGATCTGGAGAACGAGGCCGCTGCCCGCCGCCGTGGAGACGGAGGCCGCCGCACAGCCGGCGAGTCGCGCAACCCTCGCAAGCCCGCGAGTGAGGCCGCCCGCCGTGAGGAACTCGCGCGGCGTGAGAAGGAGCGGCAGCAGCGTGAAGAAGCCCGTCGCCGGTCAGAAGCGACCCCGGAGGTGCTCCCTGCCAAAGAGGAGACCGCGTCCCCTCCGCCTCCCAGCAAGCCTGAGATCACCGAGGCGGTCGACAAGAAGTCATCGCGACCGAAGTCGATCCCGTTCTACCCGAACCCCGAGCACGAGTCGTTTCTGTGGCGAGTCACCGAGGCTGGGGCGGCGAGGCAGGAGAGGATTCCTGCGACTGCGGTTCTGCGGCTCGCCCTCACTCGGCTTGAGCAGCAGATGACCCCGGGCGAGATCGTGCAGATGCTCGGCGAGCCTGTGCAACCCACAGGCAAGATGGGGCGACCCCGCCGGTAGGGCGGTGCACCGCTGTGCAGGAGCCTGTGCAGCGGTGTGCAGCACCCTGTGCAGCTGTGCGCAGGGTGGTTGGTGAACGACCGTCAGCAGGAGATCTCTCGTTGCACTTATGCATGCATAAGTGCAAAACTGTGTAAGCGTCAAACTTCGCAGTGCAGCGGGTCGTGCAGGCCGTGCACCTTGTAGTGCAGGGCTGTGTGGCTACGATGACGCCTTGTGCAACACGGTTATGGCAGTGAAAGTGCACGCGCTTTTGATGGCACAACCGTTATGCACTTATGCGTGCAAAAACATAGAGCGGCTCCGGGTTCGCTTTGGCGGGCAGGCCCGGAGCCGGTGGCCGAGGAGAGGACTCCCCGATGCATCACCAGAGTACGGGCTGCATGGCCTGGCGAGGAACTATCGCTCAAGCGGGTGAAGTCCGATGACTCTCCCTGAAATGCCCGAACTATCGCAGCTCAGCCGCCAGCTCGGCCTGGCGCCCGAATGGGCGACGCCTGCCGCCGCGGCTGTTGCCGCCCTTGCTCTCTTGGCGCTCTACACGGTGCTCCGGCGACGACGTGGGCGGGGTGGGCTCCAGGTGCCCGCCAGCACCCCCCAGAACGGCCGAGGGGAGGCCGTACGCGCAACCGTGGCCGCAGCCGGGCCGCTCGCTTTCCTCGGCGCCTGCGGCATGCTCGTATCGCTCTACGGCCTGTATGGGTTTGCGACTGACTCGATGGAACTCCCCGTCGTCTTCGCAATCCCATTCATGGCTATTTGGGACCTTGCTGAAGCCACATGCTTCGTGTCTCTGTATCGATCTGCGCTGGTGGAAAGCCACTGGACACGGCCGATGAGAAGGACTCGGCGCATGGCGTGGGGCCTGGTCACGGCCAGCGCTGTCATGAACGCGGCCCACGCACCCGGCAACTGGGTGTCCATGGTGGCTTTCGCTCTCGTGCCGCCCGTCTCGGCGAAGCTCATCGAGCACGAGTTGGACAAGCAGATGTCCGCCAACTCCGATGAGGACGAAGAGGACGTTACCCCGGGCTTGGTCCGGCTCTTGCAGCTTGGTTACGTGCACGTTTGGGCACAGGTGTTCGCTCAGCTGGGCCTCGATGCCACAAGCCGAGACGGGGTGATCCACCAAGACGCCCGTATCCGCCGCGCCGCACGCAAGATCCACGAACTTGGGATGGCCCTGGACCGGGCCGACGCCCTCCGTGAGGCTCCGGAAGCAGTCGGCCGCAAGGCCCAGCGGGACCGCGAGAGGGAGCTGAAGAACGCCGCTACTGCGGCTGAGGAGCTTCGGGGCAAGGCCGAGTTGGCCATCGACGTGGCCGGCATCGCCGGTGACACCCCGGCTCAGCTGATGCTCGCCCGGCACCTCACCGCACGAGGTCGCGTCGCTGACCTGGCACGCATGGACAAGGCCGATCCCATGGGCATGGTGGCCATGCTCGAAGACCTTTCTATCGTCCCCAGCGTCGCAGCTCTGGAAGAGGGCGCCCGTGCGGCTCAGGCGAAGAAGGAACGCGAGCAGGCAGAACAGGCAAGGGACAAGGCTCTCGCAGAGCAGGCTGAAGCTGAGCGGATGTCCGAGGAGATCCGCCGTCAGGCCGCCGACGAACTCACGCAGGCCAAGACGACCTTGGAGCAGGCCCGGAAGGCGTCGGAGGACGCCCACAGTGAGGCACGGCAGGCCAAGGAGAAGACAGCCGAGGCCGAGGAGACATTCCGGCAGGCTGAGGCCGAACGTGACCGGCTCGCGGGTGAGATCGAGCAGCTCAGGAGCCGTGCGGGACAGCTCAAGACGAATGTGAACGCTGGGGAGTCTCGCGAACGGGGACTTCGAGATGAAGTGTCCGCCCTCCAGTCCCGTGCCGACGAACTACGCGGCGAAGTCGACGGACAACAGCGCAGGGTCGACGAGGCTCGCCAGGAGGTGAAACGAGCTGAGGAAGCGCAGAGCAGTGCTGCCACCAACGTGGAGCGCGCTCAGCGCCGGGTGAACGAACTCGCCGAGCAGTACACCGCGATCGAGGGGCAGATCAGGCAGCTCACTGAGCGGCGGCAGGAGAAGATCACCGAGGTTGAGCGCCTGGCCAGCGAGAAGGAGCGGGCCGAGGATGAGGCCCGCAGGGCAAACGAGCGGGCTGCCGCCGCACTTGCACAAGCGCAGGAGGCCGAGGGACACCGCAACGCGGCCCACGTCGTGCTCCAAGCAGCGCGGGACGAGTTGCTAGAGGCCCTCACGAGCCCGGAGGAGCCGACGGCCCCGCGTTGGACGAGTCAAGCCAAGGTGCGCGGCTGGGAGCTGTACCTGCACACGGTGCACACCGAGGGTCGTGAGCCCACTGACCAGGAGCTAGCCGGCGACGAACGGGACGCGAGCACTGCCCGCCGTTGGCTCTCTGACTTCCGTGCGGAGCTTGCCCGCCATCAGGTGATTGCACTGCCTGCACAGCAGCGTGCACAGGACCGCACAGCTGTCCGAGAGCCCGCGCTCACATAGACGGGACGATTACACAGCAATGCACACGGCGAAGGGGGCCGCCCGGTAGGGCGGCCCCCTTTCGTGCTGGGTGTTGGAATCAGTCGGTAGAAGGCGGGTTGAACTCTCCGTTTGCGGCCCCGTCCAGGAAGCACGCCCAGACGTGCCGAGATACGACGTGCGGGAGCTTGGTCAGGTCTTCGTTATCGCGCAGTGCCACGCGGCCATCCGGTAGGAAGGCGACTTCGAGGCATCCGCCGGTACCCGAGGACGCAGAGGCCTTGAACCAGTCCAGATCCGTTAGGTACTCGTCGCCGGTCATGATCAGCTCTCCTCTGCGACGCGTTGCAGCAGCGCCGTTGAATCGTCGGGATCGAGGGCTTCGGCTTTGAGGAGGTCGAACGACGCGCCGAAGTGCCTGACGTCGCTCTTCTTCTCCATGTAGAGGTTCCCGGCCGGACTGTCGATGTAGATGACAGGGTCACTGTCCTGGAAATCGAGGATCGAGAACGCGCCGCCGAGGCCGGCGTGCACTCCTTTGGCCACCGGCATGATCTGAAGTGTCACGTTCGGGAGGGCGGCCACCTCGACCAGGTGGAGGATCTGGGCTCGCATGACGTCCGAACCGCCGACGGGGCGGCGGATGACCTGTTCGTCGAGGATGGCCCACAGTTCGAGGGGGTCCCGGTCCTCCCGGGTGAGCAGTTCCTGCCGCTTGGTCCGGGCCGCCACGAGGGCCGCGACGTCGTGCAGCCGGTTGCCCGGGTGACCGGACAGGACAGCCCGCGCGTAGTCCGCGGTTTGCAGCAGGCCATGGATCAGCACCGGCTCCCACGCGTGTTCCGCCTGAGCTTCGGTCTCCAGCCCGAAATAGACCTCCAGCCCGCTCGGCAGTACCTCGCGGTACGCGTCCCACCAACCAGGCTGGAGGGCGTACGAGAGCATGCCGAGGAGCATTTGCCGTTGGCGTTCCTCGGTGACCTGGAAGAGGTCGCACAGCTTTTCCAGCTCTTCGGGCCGGAGCGTTGCCCGCCCGTTCCCGGTCTCCAGGCGGCTCACGCGCCCTTCGGAACAACCGAGATGGGCAGCCACGTCCTCCAGCCGAAGGCCACGGGCCATCCGCAGACGCCTCAGTTCCGCGCCGAGCTGCCGTTTTTGCACGCTGGGCGCCGTAACGCGAGCCACTCGCTGCTGCCCCCTGCCCCTTCGCTTGCCGCGCGGTTGCGCAGCTTCCTGCCCCCAGTCTGCCGCACGACCCCTCCGAGCTGCACACATCCCAGGTCTCCTCACTCCACGAGTCCGATCACGTGTGCGCAAGTGCTGCGCAAGTTGCGCGGCACTTGCGCAGCAAGTGCGCAAGAAGGCACTCTAGAGCCCGCTGGACACATCAGGTAGCGGCCTGATCGCGCTGTGTCGATCACTGACCGCCCGATGATCGGAGCACCTTATGCCGCTGTATGCGCAGTCGACTGGTGACGAGATGCCCCTGCTCAGGGCGTATCCGGCGGCGAGAGACGTGCGCGTTGGAGTGCTTGATCTGTTACTTCTGACGCCCCGGCAGCGGCTCCAGCTCGATGGCATGGTCTGCGCCCGTTGCTCCCGCAGGGACGACCTGCGCCCCGGCGGACACGCCTACACCCGTCGCGGCCCGGAGGACTCTGGCCGCCTGGCGTGGTCGGTGCGGGTGTGCCCGGACCACCGGAACACGGGGGGTACCCAGTGAGCCCCGCCGAGGACTGGACGCCGGGCCAGGAGCCCGGACCGATGTTGCGCCTGGCTTGGATGAAGGGCCGCACGGAGACGGTCACCGTCACGGGCGTGGATGTCCTGAGGGTGACGACGAGTGTCGGCGTAAAGGCTCTCGCGATCTTGATGCAGCGGGGCATACCGCTCGGCCCGGTGCTGCACACAGACCCCCGCAAGGCCGTCGAGATCCTCGTACCGGCCGGGACGGCAAAGACCTGGCCCCACCTGCCGCTCACCAGGTGCATCGCCGGGGCGGCAGTCCGGCCGCCCGCGCCCGATGTCACCACCCTGAAGGGCCGCCGTACGGACGGCCGTTGCTGGTTCGTGCCGCCGGGCGGCGAGGAGACGACCACCGACCCCGCCGCACTGGCCGAGGCGATCAGCGATGTGCAAGCCGAGTTCGGTTGGGCCGGACACGACCGGGACGACAACCCGGAGACCATGGCCGGCCGCCTGGAAGAGGGACCAGTGGACGAGTGCGACGACGTGGCTGCGGCGGTGGTCCAGGACCGGAGCGACACCCGGCCCGTTTTCACGACCGAGCCGGGAGCGGAGGCGTCGACGGCGCCGCTGGTGCCGTATCTCGGGGTGACGTGGACGCTCGACGGCCGGGACCCGCGCACGCCCGCCGAGGCCCGCCACCAGGTTGCCGAGGGATGCCGTCTGTGGCGGGTCCCGATGGTGGTGGCCGACGACCTCACGCTGATCGTGTCCGAACTCGCGACCAACGCGGTGATGCACACGGCGAGTTCCGAGATCGAGGTGAGCCTCTACCTCACCGGCGAGCAGGTCTCCGTGGCCGTGACCGACCAGAGCGCCTACCGGACGCTGACGGCCCGCCAGGCCCGAGCGGACGCCGAAGGCGGCCGGGGGCTCGTGCTGGTCGAGGCCCTGGCGACCCGGTGGGAGACCCTCCCCACGGCCTGCGGCACCGCCGTCCGGGCCCACCTCGACCTTCCCTCAGAGCACCGCCAGCCCCCCCACACCCACGAGGACGCTTCCGATGCAGGTCACTGACGACACGCTTGCGCTCTCCCCCGTGCATGCGGCGGGACCAGCCCACACGCAGGGCGAATACCTGCGCTGGACCTGGCCTGTAGGCCCAGAGCTCGAAGAGCTGGTGCGTGGCACCGTCACGGAGGCGTTCACGCACTGGGGGCTCAGACCGGCTGTCGTCGACCTCCTCGGTGATCTCGCGTGGGAGTTCGCCGGGAGCTTCCGGCGCAGTGCCTACGTGAAGGTGGCCGTCGGCTGGGCCGATCACCAGGCGATGGTCAGCGCGAGAACCGCCGAGGGCCTTACGAGCGCCGAGCCTCCGATGAGCCTCCAGCCCCGTCCCTCGACCTGGGGCGTACGCGGACACGTGGGCGACACCGACGCCTACGCCGTCATCCGGCTCGCCCGGCGCATCCCCCGGATCGAGGACTGACACCAAGCTTCCCGCCCCTGCCTGGGCGGGCAGGCGGGACCCGCCGGGCGAGAGCCCCGAGGGCCCCGCAGTACCACCGGTACGGGCAACCGGCCCGTACCGCCGCAAGCAACGAAGGAGAAGCCCATGGAAGCCAAGTCATCACGAGCCGCTGTCTCGATGGTGGAGGCGTCCGAGGACATCAACGTCGAACCCGTGGTCGTCGCGATCGACGTCGACGACGAGGAGTAGTCCTCACCGGCTGTTCTGACCTGGGCGTCCCTCCCCGGCTGACGGTGGCCGGGGAGGGACGCCCTCCCTTTGGAGGAGGTTTCAGCAGTGATCCATGTATTCGTCGGGCCGACCCTGCCACGGTCCGAGCCGTTACTGACCGCGCCGGAGGTACGGCCCCGCCCGCCGGTGCGGCACGGCGACCTGTTCCCCGAATCGGTCCCCGACGGCGACACCGTGGTGATCATCGACGGTGTGTATCACCAGGCCCCCGCGTTGCGGCACAAGGAGATCCTGGCCGCGATGGGCCGGGGGGTGCAGGTGATCGGTGCGGCGAGTATCGGCGCCCTGCGGGCCGCCGAGCTCGCGCTGCACGGGATGCTCGGTGTCGGCAACATCTACACCGCCTACGTGCGCGGCGAGATCGAAGGAGACGACGAGGTCGCGGTGGGGCAGGCCCCGGACTGGGGGGCGGACGGGCTGACCTGGCCGGTGGTCAACCTCTGGCACGTTCTGAAGATGGCGGACGCGGCCGGGGTCCTGGGCATCGAGCGGGGCGCCGAGTTGTTGGAGGCCCTGCGCGAGGTCTACTACCCGCAGCGCACCGCGGCGGCCGTGAGGGCCGTGTGCCGGCGCCACGGTGAGAGGGAGTTCGCCCGGTGGCTGGACGAGCAGCGCGCTGACGACCGGCATTTCGGCGACCTCAAGCGCACCGACGCCCTGGCCGCCGTGCGCACGGCCCTGCGCGGTCCGGCGCCCAGGACCAACGCCGGGCCGCCGATGTGGCGGACGCCGCACTTCCTCCGCTGGTCAAACGCCTTTGCCCGCAGCCGCGTTGACGGACTGGACCTGTCCACCGAGGACCGCCTGATCTATCAGCAGGTGTACGCCCCGACGTTCGGCACGACGTGGACGGCCTACCTCGAACACCGCTCGATGCATCCCGAGCGCGGGCCGGGCCTGCCGCTCGGAACGCGGCTGGGGTACGTCACCGGCGGGGGCCTGGCCGCCCATCAGGTGTTCCACCCGGCGCTCGACCTGCGCGACGAGGAGACCGTGGCCCTGTTGCTGGCCGAGGAGACCCCCGAGGACCGCCAGGCCGTCGCTCGGTATGCCGAGGCCCTCGACCGGGCCCGCCGCAGCGTGGCCGGTTTCTCGACCGCAGCGGTGTGCAGCGGGCTCACCGGCCGGACGCTGCGGCAGGTCTGGGGGTGCCCGGCTGAGGAGTTCGACGCCGAGGCGTCCGCCCGCGGACTCGTCTGCGGGGCTCGCGCTGTCGAGGCGGCGAAGCGGCTGATGCCCGGATTCATGGATGAGCAGAGGGAGGCGGCCCGTGACGGGCGATGACGACATGGTGGCCCTGCCCGGCACCCTGCGGGCCCGGCGGCCCGAGGAGACATGGCGGGCCCTGGCCCCGTACCTGCCAGGGTTCGGGATCACCCGTGTGGCCCGGCTGACCGGACTGGATTGCATCGGACTACCGGTGTGGACGGCGATCCGGCCCGACTCCCTGACCCTGAGTACCTCCCAGGGCAAGGGCCTTACCGACGACCTGGCGAAACTGTCGGCGGTCATGGAGGCCGTCGAGCTGTGGCACGTGGAGCAGCCACTGCCGGTCGTCGCGGCCGGCCCGGTCGCCGAGGTCGCCCCGGACTGCCCCGTCGCCGCGCTGCCGCTGACCGTGCCTCATAGCGCGGATGCCCTGGCCCGGATCGTGTGGGAGTGGACCCCCGGCACCCGCGTGCTCAGCGGGACGACCGCACTGGTGCCGGTCGATCTGGTCCGCCGCCGAGCCCAGCGGCCGGACTGGACCCCTGATCTCCTGCGGGCGACCAGCACCGGCCTGGCCTGCGGCAACACCCGCGACGAGGCCCTGTTGCACGCCCTGTACGAGGTAGTCGAGCGCGACGTGTTGCACCGGGACGGGCAAGCCAGCGGACGGAATCGGAGGCTGATCGCCCCCCACACCATCGGGGACACCGACGGCCGAGAGGTGATCGACCGGCTCACGGACGCCGGGATGGACGTGGAACTTGCGCTTGTCGACGGCCCGTACGGGCTGCCGGTGTGCGTGGCCTACCTGTGGTCGGAGGACCATCCGCACGTGTTCGCCGGCGGCGGGTGCCACACCAGCCCCGGCATCGCGGCCACCCGGGCACTGACCGAGGCCGCACAATCCCGCGTGACCGCCATCGCCGGCACCCGCGACGACCTGCCCAGCGACAGCCCCGACTTCAACATCCCGCCGCACCGGCCAGCGACACCTCAGGCACGTGTGCCGTGGCCGCAGGCGACAGCCCACCTCACCCCGCCCGGCGGCGGGTTCGCCGACCACATCAAGAACGTGGCCGAGCGGATCGAAACCGTCACCGGACACGAGCCGGTGGCCCTGGACCTGTCCGCGCCGGGCCTGCCCGTCCACGCCGTGCAGGCCGTCTGCCCCGGTACCCGCTCACGGATCAGGAGGGCGATGCCCCGATGACACACCCCACCAACCTCCCGTCCCCCCTGCCACCCACCGCGGATCCGGCGGCCCAGTTCGACGCGTTCCACGCCGCGCGGGCCCGCACCGATCTCGTCGCCCGCCTGTACGCGGCGGCGATGGGCGATGACTACCCGCACGAGGTCGCCGCCTCCAGTTCGTGTGACTGGCCGCTGTTGGGGCTGATGACCGCCCGGCTGAAGATGCGGCCCGGCCAGATGCTCGTGGACGCAGGCTGTGGCACCGGCGGCATCGGGCTGTGGCTGGCCCGCGCCCTGGCCCTCCGGCTGGAAGGCATCGACATCTCGCCCGTCGCCCTCACCCGTGCGACCAAGCGCCGCAGCCGGTTCGTGCCCGCCGACCGTGCCGCCTTCCGTGTCGCCTCCCTGGACGCCACCGGCCTGCCCGACGGCTGTGCCCACGGCGTGGTCTGCGTCGACACCCTCTCCTTCACCCAGGACCGGGGCGAGGCCGTGCGCGAGCTGGGCCGCATCCTCGCGCCCGGCGGCCGGCTGACCCTCACCCGGTCGGCGAGGCAGGGCGCCACACCCGTGTGGGAGGACCAAGCCCACGCCGCCGGTCTCACCGTGGAGCACATCGACGAGCGCCCCGGCGAGCCCGCGATGTGGGAGAGGCTCTATCAGCTGTGGCTCGCGCACGCCGACGACCTACAGCGCGAACTCGGCGACGTCCAGGCCCGGAACATGCTCTACGAGGCGCACCGGACGATGCCCGCCCTCCACGGCCGACGGGCCGTTCTGCTGACCCTGCGACGCCCCCCAACACGGCATGTCGAGGCCGGGGCGGCCGATAGGATTTCCGAGCCCGGCCGCCCCGGTGACGGCCCCGCGACCAGCGAGAGGACCCCGCAGTGAGCCAGAACAGCCGTACGGCGGTGTTCTCGGCAGGGTCCTGGGGTACCGCCATGGCCAAGGTCATGGCGGACGCCGGCGGACACGTCACCGTGCACGCCCGCCGCCCCGAGGTCGCCGACGCGATCAACACCGCTCACCGCAACCCCGCCTACTTCCCCGAGATCGAGCTGCCCGCCTTCCTCACGGCCACGACGGAGCCGGCCGCCGCCCTGGACGGCGCGGACTACCTCGTACTCTCCATCCCGGCCCAGGCCCTGCGCACGAACCTGACCGCGTGGGCGCCGCACATCGGCCCGGACACCGTGATCGTGTCGCTGATGAAGGGGATCGAGACCGCAAGCGGGAAGCGGGCCAGCCAGATCATCGCCGAGGTGACCGGCATCCCGGCGGACCGGATCGCGGTGCTGTCGGGGCCGAACCTGGCGGGCGAGATCATGGAGAGCCAGCCGGCCGCCGCCACCGTCGCCTGCCCCAACGAAGCCGTCGCCGAGCGCGTCCAGGCGGCATGCCTCACCCCGTACTTCCGGCCCTACACCAGCACCGACATGGTCGGCTGCGAGATGGGCGGCGCGGTGAAGAACGTCATCGCGCTCGCCGTGGGCATCGCCGCAGGCATGGGTCTGGGCCACAACGCGACGGCCTTGCTCATCACCCGGGGACTCGCGGAGACCACCCGCCTGGCCGTGGCGATGGGCGCCAACCCCGCCACACTCGCGGGCCTGGCCGGACTCGGCGACCTCGTCGCCACCTGTTCCTCCCCGCGCTCACGCAACCGCACCTTCGGCACCCATCTCGGACACGGCCTGAGCGTCGACGAGGCCACCGCCGCGACCCGGCAGACCACCGAGGGCGTCAAGTCCGCTGAAGCGGTCCTCGAACTCGCCCGCGCCCACGGCGTCGACATGCCGATCACGGACGTCATCTCCGCGCTCCTGCACGAGAAGGTCACGCTCGACCAGGCCGCCGCCGCACTGATGCAGCGGCCCCCCAAGCCCGAGCACTGACCCCCCGGCGCCCCACCGCAGGGGCGCCCCCACCACGTCACCCTCCCCATCCCGGAGGCCCTTTCATGCACGCGACTTCTGTGCTGTCCGCTGTCCAACTTGCCGCCACCGCCGTCCTCGTGGGGTGGATGTTCACCGGGTTCACGAGCCTGCCCGGCAAGTGGCTGCGCTGGAAAATGTTCTGCCGCGCCAGGTTCACGATCATCACCCTCGACGGCACCAAGGACGGCCGTACCGAGCCGGTGAACCCCTACCGGTACCTCTCCCCGGGCAGCTTCCTCCTCAGCCCCGAACGGCTCCAGGCGATCATCACCCACCTGACCGGCGCCGGCCGGTACGACCGGATCGACGGACGCGGCCGCGTCCTGTCCGTACAGGGCGAGCAGCCGATCGAGGTGAGCGACAGTGTGGTTCGTTGACGCTCTCGCGTCCGGGTTCCAGCACCCCACCGACCCCGGACGGTTGCACCTGTTCCGCATCGTCTACGGCACCGTCTGTGCTCTGCGGTTCGCCCTCTCCTTCGGCCAGGGCGGATGGGACCGGTTCACCCCCGGCTCACTCAGCACCCACGCCGCCGAACAGCGCTTCGGCCCCGCACGGGCCCGACTCCTGACCGGCGCCTACCGCCCCGTACTGATCGCCCGCACGGCGGCCGCCGTCGCCCTGGCGGCCGGTTTGGCGCCGCGGGCGGCGCTCGTGATGGTCCTGGCCGGCACCGCGATGGAGCTTCTCTACCTCAAGAGCCCCAACGCCGTTCGCTACACCTTGTTGACCGGGGCCTGTCTGTTGGTCGCCGGCGACCTCGGTCACGGTCTGGACATCGAGCACGGCTCCAGCGCGGCCAACACCTGGTCCCTGTGTCTCCTCGTGCTGATCACGACGGATGTCTACTGGAACAGCGCCTGGCACAAACTCCGCTCACAGCAGTTCCGCACCGGCCTCTACCTGGCCCAATGGGTCCACACCTACACCCAGGTCAAAGACCAGTTGCCCTACCGGGGCCAGCACGCCATCCCCGGAGTCGTCCGCCGCCACATGGGCAACCTCACCGACCGCGATGTCCGACTCTGGCGCTTGGCGGCCGCCACCGTCATCACCGCGGAAATCGCCCTGCCCCCCGCACTGCTCATCCCGCAGACGATGCCGTACGCCATCGCCGCCGGCATCGCGATGCACGCCGCCTTCACCTGTCTGAAGCCCCGCCAGCTCATCACCTTCTCCGGCCTCACAGTCGGCTCTTACGTGGCGTTCGCCGCCTGACCCCCTCCTCGCCGGACACGCCGTGCCCCGCCAGGCCCCTCACGGGAAGCCCGGCGGGGCACGGCCACGTCCCAGGCCCTTGCCAGAGACTGGAAGCCGCGCCCCGCTCGTAGGGTGCGGGCATGACCGGAACCGCCCGACTCACCGCCAGACAGTCAGCACAGCTGATCACCGCGCTACGGCACGGCCGGCCGCTGGACGAGGCGGCCGCAGACCTGCGGCTCGACCTGGCGGCCGTGTGGGCGACGGCCCGCACGGACACCCGGCTCGTGATCGCCCTCGCGGGCCGCGACCCGGACGCGATCGCCGAGCAGGGGCGGACCGCCCGCGCCGAGTATCTGCGACTCCTCGCCCTGGGGGTCGCCCCGAGCCTGGCAGAGCAGATCATGGGCGGCGGTCACGTGGGCGGGTGGCGGGGACGCGACCCGGCATACGCCCACGCCTGCACGGCAGTACGGGAGGCGTCCGCCCTGTACCACCGCACCCGTCAGACCCGGCTCACCCCCGAGCGGGTGGCCCGGTTCCTCGACGAGCTGCGCACGCCCGCCGCCACGGTGAAGGGCGCCGCGGCGGCCGCCGGGATCACCCCCGTCGCGATCTACCAACGCCGCCGCCGTGACCCGGAGTTCGCCCAGGCGATGGACGACGCACGGCAGTCCGGCCCGGCGTGACCGGCCGGTTCTGCCACTCAGATGCAAGGGCCGCAGAACCAAAGCCGATGGCCCCCACGGAAGTCCGTAGGGGCCATCGTTGACCTACTCAGTGGGTCAGCGGCGCGCTTCGAACCAGATGAGCAGCAGGCTTACCGCCCCGCTGCCGAGGCTGTACGACGCTCCGCGGATCATCTGCCTGTGTACGGTCCGGCCATGCCGGACGCGCCATTCCCGCAGGTAGCGGGCCAGTCGGCTCGACCACCTGTCTCCATGACCGCTGTCCTTGTTACTGTTCATCAGGCGCCTCTCTTACGTGAGATTCGTGATTCGGGTGTCCGCGCAGGGAGCCCTTCCGACCAATGGCCTAGGAACCGAGTCGGGTGTGTGCTCCCTGTGCGTTGTCTGGAGTCTAGGACTCGACCAAGACTTTCCGAGGAGTCTCCTACGTACCCCAGTTGGGTTGCGGGGCCGAGTTCTCGGCAGGAACTCGGGACCACGAGGGACCACGAGGGACCACGAGGGACTCAGCGTGAGGATCCGGATGGCTGCCCTCTTCTTAACGTGTGACGACAATCACCCATGCGTGTGCCCTCTGGGACCATCAAGGAGGCATTCCTGGGCGAGACGTGACTCACCGTAGGACAGCAGGAAAGCCAGGGCGCGAGTTTGTCGCGCATCTCGGCCATTGGCGGGTTTCTGCACGTCATCAGGCGTCCGCGCATGGCCACAGGTGAGTATCCGCGAACTACAGCTAAGTGGAGCTAGCTTGAGCTAGGCAGGGCCGACGTGCTGATTCGCTGGTTGTCCGATTCTCGATCTCAAGGCGCAGAGGTCGAGGAGGGCCGGGAGTCCTGCCACCCTGGCCCGGTTGACGGCTGCACCGAGCTGCGGTGCGCCGGCATCAGTCCCTCGTGCGGCCACCAGTACGTGCGTGCCATGACGGCCGTCGATCCGTCGAGGTCGATGAGCACCTGATACGCGGTCCGGCCGTCCGGCCAGTCCTGCCGGGCCCGCACCGGCGACCACCGCCAGGAACCCCGCGACCACACCCAGAACGCCGGCCGGTCCCCCGGCGGCCACGACCACACCACCGGGTGCGGGCCGTCCTCTGGGCGCCACGGCCGCGCCTCACCCGGCTCCGACACGGTATCGCTCACGCGTTCTATTTTAGTCCGTCTCCGCAGGCCGCAGCCGGGTGACCGTCACGACCTGATGCCGGGTGCTGCCCGCCATCACTTCCGCCTGAGCGTGACCGGCCGCGACGTAACGGGTGCCGTCGCGGGTCGCTTCGAGATGCCGGGGCTCTTCGTCGACCAGGAGCGCGGCCGCATCCGCCGCCAGCGGCCCGGTGAGCCGTTGCGACAAGGCCCGGCGGCCGCCCGGCAGTTCGACCACCAGCGCGCGCGGACGTGACCGGGGGCCGGTGTAGCCGACCACCGGCGCATCCAGCGGTTCCGAATGTCTCACCTTGATCCAGATGCGGGCGGGCCGGTAGAGGCTCGACCCCGGCTTGCAGACCAGGCCCTCGATGTTGAGCGGCCGCAGGCTCTCGTACCAGTCGCGGGCCGTCTCCACGTCGTCGGTCGCGGGCACCGCCTGAATCGGAGGCCCAAGGTCGCCGAGCGCGGCCAGAAGCAAACCCCTACGGACGACGTACGGCCGTCCGCAAAGGTCACCGTGGACAGGGTGGCCTATGCAGTCCCACACCGGGTAACTCGCGGGCAGCTCGGCGGCGAGCGCATCCGCCCGCGTCGGCGTCGAGGCCGCCCGCGACTGCACCGCGCTCCAATCCAGCGCCCCGCCCCGCCAGATCACCAACTCGCCGTCCAGCACCGTGCCCGGCCGCAGCGCCATCCCAGCTAGTGCGACATCGGGCCACACCGCCGTGACGTCACGGCCCGACCGCGAGAACAGCCGGGCCCCGTCGGCGTCCCGGACCAGTACGGCCCGGTGGCCGTCGAAATTTCGGCTCGTACCACCAGCCCTTACCGGTCGGCAGCACCGTGGCGGATTTGGCCAGGGCAACCCGTACAGGAAGGTCCATGAACTCAGCTAAGCCGCACCGCGCCTGACACGCCCGTCGAGACCGCTCCCGCCCTAGCGAAATCTCGACCATCAGAGGGTCTCTATTTCGCCTGTTTCCGCAGGTCAACACGGCATGTGACCTGGATCACCGTTCAAGACACCCGTTTCGTTTGACACGTCAACCTGGCCCTACCAATCTTTGTCTCGGCGGTTTTGAGCACTGCTCCTAATGGTGAAGTGTGCTCAGACTTGCCCCCTTCCCCAACAGGTGCACGCGCGGCCCGACAGACGGGTCACGTGGTGGGCGGCACGGAAGTGCCCGGCATCCCTGGGAGGGCAAAGCCCCATGAACGGCGGCCTTGATCTGCGCACGCTGGTCCTATTGCTGGTGGGAGCGGGCACTACCTATGTGGCCTTCCTGTATCCCACTCTCGGCGTCGCCCTCTTGGTAGGTATCGCAGCCGTGGGACTCCTGCACCTCTTGCTCAAGCAGCAGTGAGCCTGATGCGGTCTCCAGGCGGAGCCAGATGTTCCGCATTTCGTGACGCATGCCCGCTCGGGTTTCGCGTGTGCACGCGAACAGCCGTCCCGAAAACGGTCGGTTTCGGGACGGTCGAGCCGGACGGGCGACACGCCGAGCCACCCCGTCCCGAAACCCGTCCCGAAACTCCAGCTGTTCCGGGCAATCGGGACAGGTTTTTGGGACGATGCGGGGGCGGCGCCGCCGTTGTGGTGCCGCTGAGATGATCGGCAACCCCGAGCCCGTTCCTCCGATACCCCCCGGCGCCGGACTCAACGACTGGAAAGGACGTCGATGGAGACCTCAGACCAAAGGGAGACCGCAGACCAACGCGCGGCAGGCACTAACACAGGCAGCCCGGTCGCGGTTGCTGCCTATACGGCCATCGCACTGTATGCCGCGACCTGGCTGACCGCGTTGTACGGGCCCCATGAGCAAAGCGAACGGGCATTCCGGATGATGGGCGTGATGAAGGACAAGCTGGACTTGATGAAGGACAAGCTGGACTGGATGAAGCGCCGCCCCGAGCCTGCGACTCCCGAACCTGTACCGCCAGCCCGGGGCCGTGCCCGGCAGGGAAGGCGTTGATGGGTAAGCACCATGCCGTTTCGGCGGAGCGATGAACCGCGAACAACTGGGCGAGGCCGAGCGCGCCACGCTGGTCGAGCGCCAGGAGTGCCCGCGCTGTAGCGTCCCGCCCGGCTCGCCGTGCCGTACCCGGACGGGCACTGTTGCCACGGCGTACCACTCGGTGCGGTACGACACAGTGCCCGTACTGCGGTCGGGCCCGCCGATCCGGGTGCCGAAGGACAGGCAACCGGGCAAGGCATGGCGGGTCATCCCGCAGCCCGACGTCCAGTCGGCGGCCGTCGAACGGCCCGGCGACCGCATCGGATACGGACGAGTTTCCGGACACGGCCAAGACCTCGAAACACAGGAACGCCTGTTGAGGGCGGCCCAGTGCATCGAGCCGCTCTATGTCGAGACGATCAGCACCCGCCAGCCGACGCGGCCCCAGTTCCAGGCGGCCCTGGCCGCTCTTCGGCCGAACGACATCCTGACGGTCACCATGCTGGACAGACTCGGGCGGGACACCCTCGAACTCATCACCAGTGCCCAGGACATCGAGCACCGCGGCAACAGGTTGGAGATCCTGCAAGGACCGCTTGCCGGGGTGTACGACCCACGTGGCCCCGGGAAACTCGTCTTCACCGTGTTCGCCGCGTTTGCCGAGGTCGAGCGCGAGTTCATCCGGGGCCGCAGTCTCGACGGCCTGGCCACGGCCGAGGCCAACGGCCGGTACGGCGGCCGCCCCCGCTCGGTCGACGCCGACGCTCTTGCCGTCGCCCTGGCCCGCCGAAAGCGGACCCCGCCTCAGTCCGTCACCGCCATCGCGCGGGATCTCGGCGTGGGCCGGTCGACCCTGTACCGCGTACTCGCCGAGCACGAGGAGCAGCCGTCATGACCGCAGACAGCCACAGGCCCCGTCCGGAACACAAGATGGCCGATCTGTTGCTCGTGCAAGGGGAGGATGTGCCGCACTTCCAGGAGTGAGGAGAAGTGGGCGTTCAGAGGAGGGGAGCCGTTGGTTGCCACGCCGTTGGCAGGATGAGCACATGCGGCAGGGGAGAGCCTGCTGCCGGAAGGAGGCCATGCGGAGCGGCCCCCCTCGACCTGCCGAAGTCGAGCGTGCCGCCGGAGAACTCCGACCCGTCGAAGCGGACGGTGCCGCCGGAGAACTCCGAATCGTCGAACTGGACCTCGCTGCCGGAGAACTCTGACGCGTCGAAGCGGACCTCGCTGCCGGCGAACTCCGAGAGGATGAAGTGGACTGAACCTCCGGAGAGCTCCGACCCGTCGAAGCGGACGGTGCCGCCGGAGAACTCCGACCCGTCGAAGTGGACCGTACCGCCGGAGAATGTCGACCCGGTGAAGCTGACCGTGGCGTCAGAGAACGTCGACCCGTCGAAGTGGACCGTGGCGCCAGAGAAATCCGAATAGTCGAAGCTGAACTTGCCGCCGGAGAACACCGACTCATTGAGGTGGACCGTGCCGCCCGAGAACGTCGACCACTTGCAGTCCACCGTGCCGCCCGAGAAATCCGACCTGTCGAAGCGGACCGTGCCCCCCGAGAACATCGATCCGTTGAGGTGGACTGTGCCGCCGGAGAACACCGACTCGGTGAAGTAGACCGTACCGGCCGAGAACGTCGACCCGGTGAAGTGGACCGAGCCGGCCGAGAACTCCGACCCGGTGAAGTGGACCGAGCCGCCGGAGAACGTCGACCCGCCGAAGTGGACCGAGCCGCTGGAGAACGTCGACCCGTCGAAGTGGACCGAGCCGCCCGAGAACACCGACTCGCCGAAGTAGACCGCGCCCGAGAACATCGAGCCGTAGAAGTGGACCGTGCCGCCGGAGAACATCGAGCCGTTGAAGTGGACCGTGCCGCCGGAGAACATCGAGCCGTTGAAGTGGACCGTGCCGCCCGAGAACATCGAGCCGTTGAAGTGGACCGTGCCGCCCGAGAACTCCGACCTGTCGAAGCGGACCGTGCCCCCCGAGAACGTCGATCCGGTGAAGTGGACCGTGCCGCCCGAGAACACCGACTCGCTGAAGTCTCCGCCGTCGAAGACGACGCTCGTGAAGTCGAAGTCATGACCTTGCCATGAGTGGTGATGGTCGCGGGGTAGGCGGAGGTGGTCACGGACGAGCCGGACGATGGTGTGCCGGACTTCCCGCAGAGCCAGGTACGAGTGACGGGCCTCCGCATTGTCTGTCGGCAGATCGGCTTCGGCGATGTAGGGGAGGCGCAGGTAGGCGCACAGGACGTCGATGCAGGTCTGTCGCAGTCCGCGGTTGGGTGCGTCGTCGGCGAGTCCGGCGAGTGCGTGCACGCCGCCCAGGCGTACGGCGGCGGATTCGTCGCCAAGTTGGGAGACTGCGGTGGTGAAGCGCTCGGTGTGCAGCCGGGTGGCGTCGCGAAGTGCGCCGTCCTCGTCGACCCGCTGACGGCGGTAGGCCACGACCAAGGCCACCAGGGCGCCCGCGCCGGCCACCACACCGAAAGCGAGCTTGACCAGATCGAACAGCGTCTTGGAGTCAATGCGGTGCTCGGGCTTCAACCCGCGCACACCGAGCAGCTCCCAGCCGGCGTAGAACACGGACCAAGCCGCGAGAAACGCGGTGCCGAAGGCCAGGACCAGGACGGTACCGACGGGCCACAGACGCAGGCCGCGCCGTTCAGCCGGGCGCCGGGGAAGACGTGCACTCATGACCGACAGGACAGACCGAGGTGCACGACCGGTTGCAGCCACCGACCACCGCCGACGCTGCTATCGGCGGGACCGCTGGACCGTGACGGAACAGCGAGCTGAGCCCCGGACTTCGGCCCGGGGCTTTCTTGCGCGGCCGAAAGCCGGTTAATCTGGCTTGTTTAAACGCGTTTCGGCTGGTCACAAGGTCGTGGTGACCAGCGACTCGGCAGCGTCGGAGGCCGCGATCCATCCGGGCACCGTGCGGCGGCTGACTCCGGAGAGCGCCGAGAGCCGTACAGGGCCAGTGTCGCGCGCGTTGACCATCAGCTGACGCAGGCCAGGGCCTCGCGGCCGGCGGACGCTACGCACATGCCGGGTGCCGCATCGACGCGCAACTTCTGCCATGCCGGTAAGCCGTGGTCTGGCTGTCGTTGGGGCGGGCCCGCTTGGGGCTTTCTTGCGTCGCCGACAGCCAAATAATCTAGCCTGTCTAAACGTGTTTGCGCTGATGAAAGCGTTGCACATCGGGATTCAGCGGATGGCACGAGCCAATGCGGCCCGGGCTAGGATGCCGGTCGTGACGATCTGTGCGCGGAGCCGAGCCCGTTCCTCCAGCGCACCGCTTCCGGGCGCGGTGCGAGCATGGCCACCAGGACGTCCAGGTCGGTCACAAGGCCGCCGTTGCGCCGCACTGGCGGTGATCCCCGCGACTTGGTAGACGCATGCGGACATGTCCGCAGAGAATTGCGGGCCCGGACAGATTCTCCAGCCTGACCAAGACCGGAGGGCAGAAAAAACCTCACCCAGGGCAGCTCATCTCAACGTGCACCAAGAGAGGTTGGAGACCGGATGGAAGCAATCCTTTTCGACGTCGACGGAGTCCTCATCGATTCGGGGGCAGCGCACGAACGCGTATGGAAGGCGTGGGCTGAACGGCGCGAGCTCGACCCTGATCATGTGTTCGCCGTGACCCAGGGGAAGCGACGAGTTGACACTCTCCGGGCTCTGGCTCCCCACCGTTCAGAGGACGAGGAGAACGAACTCCTCAACGCTCTCATGGCGAAGGAGGAGGCATCAATCCGCGCGTACTCGGGCGTGCGCGCGTTGCTGCGGGACCTGGCACCGGACCGATGGGCCGTGGTGACGTCCAGCAGGGGTGACGCGACCGTTCGCCGTTTCGAGGCAGAGGGGTTGCCCGTACCTGCGGTGCGGATCTGCGCGGAGAACGTGCCGGAGGGCAAACCCAGCCCCCTGGGTTACTTGGCTGCCGCCAAAGCGCTCGCGGTTGACCCGGCGGCCTGTGTGGTGGTGGAGGATTCCCCGGCCGGCGTCGAAGCCGGGTTGGCAGCGGGCTGCACGGTCTACGCCGTGGCCAGTACGCGCCCGGCCGAACAGCTTCGGGAAGCACACGTCACCTACGAAAGCTTCGACCAGATCGCTGACCGACTCAGGGAAGGTACGAACTCATGGCTGACGTCGCCTCGTACATAAAGCAGGACGCAGAGCTTTCAGCTGCTGAGGAGATCGCGGACACACTGCTCGGATGGGCTGCCACTCAACTGGACCGAGCGTCAGACAAGGGAACCAATACAGCGACCGCAGCCTACTGGCGGGCTCAGTGCGATGCGTACGAGCAGTTGACGCGCACAATACCCCGCATGACAGCCGATGAGGTGAGTGACCTCATCGCCGCGCTCTCCCCCGTAGTGAAAGGCATAGTGAAGAACGGATGAGTCTTGCAGGGTTGGATCCCAAGCGCTACAGCCTGCCCGGCAAGGAGCACGACCGGATCTACCGCGATGTGGTGCGACCTCGGGTGTTGAACATTCCAGCAGCTGAGCACCCCACAGCCGTCATCCTCTGCGGAACTCCGGGCATGGGGAAATCCAGCGTTGCGCGTCAAATTCTGGCCAACGAGCCAGCCGCAAAAATCAGCAGTGACAAGCTCTCGAAGTTTCACCCGCAGTGGCCCCACCTCCTGGCCGCCGACGACTCGACCGCTGGGTTCTACGCCCGACACGATGCGGTGAAGTGGGTCGACGCGGCCTTACACGATGCGACCACTGCCAGGCTGCCTATCCTGGTCGACACCGCGCTAGCCAGCCCGGACCGGGCTCGTGACTTGTCCCGTCTCTTCCGGGACGCGAACTATCCGGTCCACGTCGTAGCTGTGACGGGACCCGGCGCCTTCAGCCAGCTGGGTGTTCTCCACCGTCACTACACAGACCGCCAGGCCCAAGGAGGAGCCCGTTTCGTCGACTCCCCGGACTCTCTCTTTCCCGGCGTTGCGGCAAGTGTTAGAGCCGTAGAAACCGAGAGCCTTGCTGACAGCATCACGGTCTACCGACGAACTGGCGAGGTCCTATTCCGAAACGCGCTGGATGTCCGCGGACGCATGGAGCTGCCAGCGGGAGCCGAGGCCGCCGTTCGTGCCGAACGAACGAGGAAGTGGACGGAACCGGAGGCGCGCTGGTTCGCAGACACGGCAGAGCGTTTGGCCGGCGTACCTCGGGGCGAGCTAGGACCGGGCACTCGTGATCGATGGGGTTCCCTCGTCGCTGAAGCGGTCAGCTCTGCGCAACCTTTTATGCACCCCGCGCACAGCCACCGAACCGCGCAACTGTTGAGGCGACTACCTGATCCAGGGGTTGCAACCTCAGCACGAGTGGCGGCCCTCGGCTTCCCTGGCGCCGCCGCTGACGTCACGCGCTACCAGCAAGACGTCAACGACCGCGACGAGTCCGGACATCAAGGCCCGGTACGAGGCCCAGCACCGGATCCAAAAAGAACCGGACCGGAATTGTGAAGTAGGCCAAGTATGACAACCACCCGGCGAGAGCCAACGGGTCGGAACGACGATGCGTGCAGGGCTGACCAGCGTGCCGAACCGGCCACCCCTCCCCCGCCCGCCGGCAGCGCCGCAGCGGACTTGGCCAGGGCGACCCGTACGGGTAGCTGCATAGCCTCAGTCTGACTCTGGCCCGTTCCGGCCGCTCGGCGACGGCCAAGCGGCCGTCGCCGCCGAGCTGTCCGGTGTCGTGATCGGGTTCGGCGACGAAGACGAGGCGGGGGAAGGGGAGGGGGCGTCCGAGCCGTCACCGAGGCCGAACAGAAAACCCAGAATGCTCACGGTGGCGGCAGCAAGGGGGCACCTCCGCTTGCGCGGAGAGCAGTACGGACAGAGTACCCATTCCGGGGCCGCTCACAGGGTGAGAAGCGGTCAGTCGCTGCCCCGGTCTTTCGCGCCCTCGACGCCGGGACGGTCCTGCGAGACACCGGAGTTGAGATCCACGGTCGTGGTGACCAGTGACTCGGCAGCATGGGAGGCCGCGATCCACCCGGGCACCGTACGGCGGCTGACGCCGGAGAGCGCCGAGAGACGCACAGGGCCGACGTCACGCGCGTTGGCCATCAGCTGACGCAGACTCTGGTCGGCGGCGGCCAGCTCGGAGAGGAGCAGGTGACGCCTGGCCCCGCCCAGGGCGACTTTCTGTTCGGAGTCGAGCCCGGGGGCCGGATGCTCGGCGGCGAGGTTGGCCATGCGCCGGGCCGTGCCTGGCCAGTCGTACAGGGCGGCCGCCGTCCGGTCCTCCGCAGCGGCCAACCGGTGCCGCTGAGCGATGAGTTGGCCCGCCGCTTCCGGCCCGCCGAGGAACATCAGCTCGTCGGCCGTGTAGACGTCCTCGGGGGCGGGGAGCGGCTCGGCCGCAGCGCGGGCAGCGCGTTCGTCCGCAGGCACGACGCCGGCCCGGATCGTCTGCTTATCTCAGGTGCCGAGCGGGCGACAGGCATGTGAGCTATGTGCGCCTCAGTGCACTGTGCCTGACAGATATCTATGGGTCGTTCAGGCACGTACGATCTGTTCGCAACGTGGGTCCCGATCCCCGACGCTGCCCGTCATCGTCGAGCCCGAACCGTTCTCGTCCCCAGGGCGTCCATACGGGCACCTGACACCGCGGAGCCGTCACACCATGAGCACATCCGAACCGCCAGCCTGGCCGCACTGCGCAGACGGTGCATACCCTGCCGACCCTGTCGGCTGCCGTGGCATTCACGTCCCCGGCTACACCGAATGTCTCGCCCACCTGGCCGGCGCCGACCGTGACGCTTATCTGGCCGGCCTGACTCCCGGCGCTGGCATCGACCACCGGGGCACCACCTTCACTGAATCCCTCTTCATCGCCTTACTCAACGCCCTTCGTGACTCCGCAACCGGTCACCCCCGCTTAGGCGACGCCGGGTTCGGGTCGGCGACCTTCAAGGGCACCGCCGGGTTCGAGTTGGCGACCTTCGAGGGCGACGCCGGGTTCAAATCGGCGACCTTCGAGGGCACCGCCGTGTTCAGGTCGGCGACCTTCAAGGGCACCGCCGGGTTCGAGTTGGCGACCTTCAAGGACGACGCCGGGTTCGGGTCGGCGACCTTCGAGGGCACCGCCGTGTTCAGGTCGGCGACCTTCAAGGGCACCGCCGTGTTCGGGGCGACCTTCAAGGGCACCGCCGGGTTCGAGTTGGCGACCTTCAAGGACGACGCCGGATTCGGGGATGCGACCTTCAAGGGCGACGCCTGGTTCGACTTGGCGACCTTCGAGGGCGCCGCCTTGTTCGGGCCGGCGACCTTCGAGGGCACCGCCGGGTTCGGGTCGGTGACCTTCAAGGGCGATGCCTGGTTCGGGTCGGCGACCTTCGAGGGCGATGCCTGGTTCAAGTTGGCGACCTTCAAGGGCGATGCCTGGTTCGAGTCGGCGACCTTCAAGGGCGATGCCTGGTTCAGGTCGGCGACCTTCGTGGAGGCCGACCAGTTCGGGCCTTTGGTGTGTGCTGGGCAGCTTGTACTGTCCGGTGCGATGTTCGGCAGCCCGGTGACCCTCTCATTCGCTGTGCGCCGTCTAGAGTGCCATCGCACCCGCTGGTCATCGACAGCGGAGATCCGCCTGCGCTATGCCACGGTGGACTTCGCTCATGCCGTGTTTGAGTACCCCCTCACGATCGCCGCCGAGCTGGATCCGTTCGTGCTCAGGAACGGTGGCCTACCGCTCGCCGAAGATCTCTTTCCGAGCGCGTACGACCCCGGGGTGCGGGTGGCGTCGCTGTGTGGGGTGGATGCGGCCCATCTGGTCTTGGCCGACCTCGATCTGTGGGAATGTCTGTTCACCGGCACGGTCCACCTGGACCAACTCCGTCTGGAGGGGGCCTGCACTTTCAACACCGCACCGACCGCGGTGCACTGGCGGCGCTGGCCGCCCGTGCGGTTCACCGAGCGCCGCGTCCTGGCCGAGGAACACCACTGGCGCGCCGGCCAGCCGGGGGCAGCGCAGGGCTGGGTCCTCGGCACCGGGCGGGCTGGGCCGCTGCAACTGGCTCCGGTATACCGGGCGCTGCGCAAGGCCTTCGAGGACGGCAAGCACGAGCCAGGGGCGGCGGACTTCTACTACGGCGAGATGGAGATGCGCCGCCACGCCGACGACATCCCCCGCAGTGAACGGGGGCTACTGACCGGCTACTGGGCGCTGTCCGGCTACGGCCTGCGCGCCTCCCGGGCCCTGGCCTGGCTCGGCGTCGCCATGCTCCTCACCATCGTCCTGCTCATGGCCTTCGGCCTCGCCCAGGACACCCCGAAGCAGACCGCGACCGGCACCGTCCCGGCCGGCGGGGGCAAGGTCACCTTTGAGATCGACAAGGACGATCCCCAGAACCCCACCGGCAACCGGTTCACCGGCAAGCGCTTCGAGAAGGCCCTGAACGTCACGCTGAACTCGGTGGTGTTCCGCGCCTCCGGCCAGGACCTGACCACCGCCGGCACCTACATCGAGATGACCTCACGCTTCACCGAACCCGTCCTGTTGGGCCTGGCCGTCCTCGCCATCCGCAACCGCGTCAAACGCTGACAGCCCTGCCCCAGTCAAGCGTGGCCCTGTGCAACGTTCGACCGAACTGTTTACGTGCCTTACTTGCCTGCACCGTCGATCATGCCTCTGAGCTGCACAGAAGGTCTTCGACCCCTAGATAACGATGAGACCGGGTCAGGTCCCACCACGTCAGGTGAGGGTCGAGCCGGTTCTGTTCCTCGGGAGGGAGGGGGAGGCCAGCCAGAGCGGCGGCCGCGCATGTGTCGCACCGGACCAGCAGCTCGGGGAGGTTGACGCCGTCGACGAGCGAGGGCGGCTGGACGAGCTGACACAGCATCGGGATCGCCCAGGTGACTGCCGCTGCCCACCGCGCACGCGAAGCCGGAGATCAGCTCGTACGCCCTACGCGAGCGATAGCCGAACGTTCTTCGATCCCGGACGGATCCCGCCGCCCCAGGCCTGCACTGCTGCGTGCCCTCAGTGTGTGGCCGTGGATGGGCGCGGCCCTTGGTGGTACTGCCTACAGGCGGGTGAGGACCTCGGCGGCGGCACACTAGCAGCGTGAACGCCGTGCTGACCGGCGCATGCGCGCGGCCAAGATCTTCAGACCCCCTTGGGGCTTCTCGGTACGGACGGTCTGGTGGTGGAGGTCGTCGTCGAGGTCGGCCTCTCCGGGGCGGTCCGCAGTGTGCGCGAGCATGTGTGAGCTGCCCTCGGGTGACGTCTGACGAAAGGGCCGCACCGCGACCCGCCACCATCTCCACCGCCAACGGACCCGCACTCAAGATCAATGCCTCCCCCACCTTCCGCAGGGTGGCCGGGGTGTGGGGCAGAGCCCCGCGTCTTCCCTGACCTGGCCTGTTCTCCACTTCCTTGATCACCACGGGTGGTGATGTGCTGACTCACTGTCAGTGGCCCCTGTCACTATGGGCGGTTGCGTGGGAAGTGCGTTTCGAGGGGGAGGTCTGGATGGTCTGGGTACGGCCGTACACGCGGCGGGACGGCACGGAGGTTCGCGGTCATTCCCGGTGGGCGCCGGGGGCGCGACGAGAACTGATGATCTTCGGGGTGGTCGTGTTAGCCGTGGTCGGGTTCGGCAACGGGAACGTCTCGGCAGACGGCACGTCGGCTCCTCAGCCGCAGTCGACGGTGAAGTACCCGATCCGGTTCGACGACGTCCCAGCGGTGAAGGCACCGGAGCCGCGTCCCACGGTGTCGTACCCGATCCGGTGGGAGCGGTGACCCGGCGTCGGCCGCCGGCTCGGCGGCGCACACGGCGGCCCAGCAAGAGGCAGCAGCAGAGGGACGCTCAGCTGATTGTCTTCGTGGTCGTGGCGGTGGCCGTCGTCAGTCTCGTGGTGATGGTCGTGAACTGGCTACTGGCCCACTGGTGGGTCCTCGCGGGGGTCCTCGTGCTCGCGGTGCTGGCGGGGGCCGGCTGGCTCTACAACCGGCAGCAGCGGGCCCAGTGGGAGGCCGTACGAGCGCAGAGCCTGCGCTATGAGCTGTCGCAGCTCGACGCGCTGCACCACTCCCGGTTCGAGGATGCGGTACGGGACCTGATGCAGCGGGACGGCTGCCGGGACGCTCAGCGGGTCGGTGGCCGCGGGGACTTGGGCGCGGACGTGAAAGCCACGGATCCGTTCGGGCGGCGCTGGGTCATCCAGTGCAAGCACCGCCGCAACGGGGCCCGGGGCTCGGCGGTGGGCACGCCTGATCTGCAGGTGCTCAACGGAACGGCCCGACAGGTGCACGGGGCGGACATCGCGGTCATCGTCACGAACGGCCGTGTGACTGGTCCGGCCGTGGACTTCGCCAAACAGCAGCGGCTGCACGTCGTCGACCGCCAGACGCTGGCCGTGTGGGCATCGGGATCCCGTCCGCTGTGGGAGCTGCTGCGGGCGGTGCCGCCCCCTCGTCGTCCAACCCCGTTGAGCTGAAAGCAGGGGGTCGTCTGGTCTGCGGTTGGGGCTGTGGCCTGAGTCTGAGGGGAACCCGGCAATTTTGCCGGGTTCCCCTTTCCCATGCGGATCCCGGCAAAATTGCCGGGATCCGCTCAGTGCTGGGAGTCGTCCTCCACGATCTCCGCGTCCACGACCTCGTCGGCAGGGACGGTGACTTTCGCGAGGATGCGGCCGACCCTGCGGAGCCGCTTCTGCAGGTACTCGGCATCGACGGCCTGTCGTCGCATGGCCGCGCCCTCGTCCAGAAGGGCCCGGTTCAGTTGCTCCAACGCTCCCTCGGCGGCGTCGGCGGCCGCAATGAGAGGGTCGGTGGTCGCCTTGAGCGGTGGAGTGGCGGTCCGCTCCGTCGCCTCGGCGGGTTTTGCCTGGCCGGGGATGGCTGGCTGGGGCGCGTGGTGCTCCTGCCAGTGCAGAGTGACAGCCTGGCGGCGATGCTGTGGGTCCTTCTCGGTGGCGGCCGTCTCCAGCGCCTTGGCGACACGGGCCGTGATCTGGTGGGCGGCCAGCCGGACCTCCCCGGAGTCGAACGCTTTCCTGAGCATCACGTAGTCGTGGGCGGCCTGCTCGTCCGAGGTGCTGTCGGCGTAGGCGAGCATGGCGCGTACGTGGGACGCTGGCGCGGGCCTGCCCAGGGCGTCCTGGACGGCCTTGGCAAGTCGCCATTCCTCTTGGAGTCGGCGGGCCTCACGCTCGGTCATACCGTCGTGCTCGGCGGTCAGGTACTGCGGCCAGGTACGGGATCCGTCGCCGCGGTACAGGCGGCGGCGTCGCACGATCTCCAGCGCGCGGCCCAGCAGCCACTGGGCTGAGCGGGCGTTGTCGATCGCGCGGTGGCACTCGGCCAGATCTTCCTGCTCCTGGGCGCTGAGCGGCCCGTGAGCCTCCTCGGGCGTGATGTCCCGCTCCGGGAGAGTGGCACTCCAGTGCGCGAGCGTGAATGGCTGATCGCGCAGCCGGACGAGTTCGGCGGGCCCGGAGGTGGCCAGGGCGGTCGTCGTGGAGACGGTCGGCGTGCTCGCTGCGGACGGAGCCGTGGTGCGGGTGGCGGTCGTAGCGGCCGCTCCTGCCCGCAGGTTCTTACGCTTCGTCACGCTTGATCAGCCCCCTCGTCTCCATCTCCGTGACCAGTTCGCCGAAAGGCCCGTACGAGGCGCGTTCCACGCTGAACGCAGTGGCCTGCTTGAACTCGTCGCGGGTCGGGATCATCACGGTGAAGACGTTCCATCCGGCGTCACGCAGCATGCTGCGGATCTCCTGGGCGGAGCGGACACCGGTCCGCACGCGGTTGAGCAGGACCCACAGCGGCGGAGCCTGGCGGTCGGGCCGCACAAAGGCGGAGCGGGCGACGATCTCGGCCACGGCCGTGGAGGTCCGCGGTTCGGTGACGCGCTGCCAGTCGGCCATGGAGGGCTCCATGTGCACGATGGCCAGGTCTGCGATCTTCAGCACGCTGTCCGCGATGTGCGGGTGGTTCTCGGTGTGACCGACGTCGACGAGGTCGATGCCGCCCTTCAGTGGCGTCACGTCGGTCGCGAAGGTGGCGGTGGCGTTCTTGTCGACGGGGAAGGGGAAGCCGCTGGCTGCTTCCGACCACTGGGTGAGGTGCTGGGACTCGTCTGCGTCCCACGCGCGGACGGTATAGCCGACCTCGTGCAGGGCGTGGGCCATCATGCCTGTGTCCGTGGTCTTGCCCATAGAGCGTGGGCTGATGTTGGCGATGAGCACGGCGGGCTTCCTTCTCCCTGGGGTGGGGCTGGTCCGCACGATGCTGCCATGTCCCGAAACGTAGCCGTCCCGCGGCTGGCCGCACCGGCTCGGCAGGACCCGCGCCCGTACGTCTACGCCCTCGCCCAGCAAGGCAAATTCAACGAGGCCGCGCACCTCGCCCAGGCGTGGGAGACGCACACACTGCAGACGTACGGAATCGACTCGCCCCAGGCCACCAGTAAACGACGTCGTTTTAAGAAAGCCGCAAGCGCCGCACTTCGGACGATAACAAGCCCTTCGGGCGCCACGGCCGCCGCAGGCGAAAAGACCAGGTTAGGCAGCAACAAGAAGAAGGGACTACGCGGCGGTGCGCTGGCGTTCGGCGTCAATCGCGCGCCGCAGGGCTTCCAGCTTGAGGGGTAGCAGCTGGCGCAGTCCGTCGTAGCGCAGCCGGCCGACCCGGTAGGAGGTGACGAGTCCGTTCTCCTCCAGCGGCATCCCGGGCGGGCGGATCGTCGTGTGCCCTTCGTCGTCGAGGACGCCGTCGTGGTTCATCCAGAGCGACACCCACAGCCGCGAGGTGCCGTGGGCCCGTTGCATCAGGCCTTCTCGCACGTCCAGCCAGCGCTCCAGCGCGGCCCGGGTCAGCGCCGAGGTCTCCAGCCACTCCCCCCAGACGGTGCCGCCGCCCTGGGGGCGCCGCTCGACGTACACCGCGGCGTTGTCCTCGCCCAGGTCGGTGGTGCGCAGGTCGGCCAGCTCCCCGCTGCGCGCCGCGGTGTCCAGCTCCAGCGCGAGCGAACGAGAGTCCAGGAGTGGTTCGTACTGGGTGCGGGGCTTGGGGCCGTCGGTCTGCGGCCGGTGGGCTGGTTCAGGCGAAGAGTGCGGCGAGGGCGCCCGTCACCGCAGCGGCGAGGGTGATGACCGCAGCGAAGGCGGTGGCGGCTCGGGTGAGAGCGGCCGGGTAGGTGGCACCGTTCAAGCGCGCGAGTTTGGCCGCGCCGGCGGCGGTCAGCAGTGCGATGACGATTACGAGTGCGGTGGTGAGGAGGGCGAGGGCGACGGTCACGGCAGGCTCCCGGTACACGAGATGGGGTGTCGTGGTCGAAGGTCGCGGAAAACCTGTTCGCCGGGGTTCGCCGGAGGAAGATGAACACCGGCGAACATGGCTTTGCGGGGGCGAGCGGGTGCAGTACGAGCGGAACGGCAACGGCGACAATCCGGCACTTACGGAGCTGCGCGGGAAGCTGAGCGACGGGCTGGCCCGCAACCGGATCAACAAGACGGAACTCGCCCGCCGGTCGGAGCTGGGGCGTACGACCGTGTCGGAGGCCTTCCAGCCCGGCGGGCCGGCGCCCTCGGCGCACACGGTGGAGGCACTGGCTCGCGCGTTGAAGCTGCCTGTCGGGGAGTTGCTGGCCTTGCAGCGGGACGCGGACGGAGGCGGGGGAGGAAAGCGGCCGGTGCCAGGCCGTCCGATCGGGCAGTGGGAGCCGCACGCTCTGGAAGTCCATCCGGCCGGGCCCAGCAGCATCGCTCCCGGCAGCGATGCGCCGGGGGCGCGTGTGCTGCCGGGGTACGTCAAGCGCGGGCATGACCTGGTGCTGGCGGAAGCGGTCCGGGACGCTGCGGCCGGCCGCAGCCGGATGGTGGTCCTGGTGGGCGGTTCGTCGACGGGGAAGACACGGGCGTGCTGGGAGGCTGTGCAGCCGCTCGCGGACATGGGGTGGAGGCTTTGGCATCCCTTCGATCCGACCCGCGCCGAGGCCGCTCTCGATGACCTGCACCGTGTCGCTCGTCGAACCGTGGTGTGGCTGAACGAAGCCCAGCACTACCTCGGCGGCCGGAAGGCCGGTGAGCGCATCGCTGCCGCACTCCATGGCCTGCTCACCACCCCGGAGCGTGGTCCGGTGCTGGTGCTCGGCACCCTCTGGCCCGAGTACGCCGCCCGCTACGCCGCCATGCCCTCCCCAGGGGGGAAAGACCCGTACAGCCGGGTGCGGGAACTCCTGTCCGGCCGCACGCTGACCGTCCCGGATGCGTTCGAAGCCCAGGCGCTGGCCACCGCGGCAGCCCTCGCCCGGGACGGTGACCGGCTGCTGGCCGATGCCCTCACCCGCGCCGACGCCGACGGGCGAGTGACTCAGGACCTGGCCGGGGCCCCCGAGCTGCTCAACCGCTACGAACGGGCGACCCCTGCGGCCAGAGCTGTGCTGGAGGCGGCGATGGACGCGCGCCGCCTCGGTGTCGGCCTCAACCTGTCGCAGGCATTTCTCACCGACGCCGCCGCCGACTATCTCACCGACACCCACTACGACCAGCTCACCGAGGACTGGGCCGAACAGGCCTTCGCCGAACTCGCCGAACTGGTCCACGGCAAACAAGCCCCCCTGCGCAACACCACCCCCCGGCCCCGACGACGACCGCCCACACCCTCCCCACCTGCCGACACCTCGCCCCCGGCGACTGAGGGGCCGATGTTCCGGCTCGCCGACTACCTCGAACAACACGGCCGCACCGCCCGCAGACCGCTGTGTCCGCCCGCTTCCTTCTGGCACGCCGCCCTCACCCACCTCACCCACCCCGACGACCTGAACAACCTCGCCCAGGCAGCCCAGGACCGGCACCGCCTGCAATGGGCCCACCACCTCCGACACCGCGCCGCCGACCACGGCAGCACCGACGCCCTGTACCGCCTGGCCGAGATGTGGGAGGAGGGTGGGGACCGGGAGAGCGCCGAGCACCTCGCCCGGCAGGCCGCCGACCACGGCAGCACCGACGCCCTGTACCGCCTGGCCGTGATGCGGGAGCAGGCCGGGGACCGGGAGAGCGCCGAGCACCTCTACCGGCAGGCCGCCGACCACGGCGACGCCCTGGCCCTGGCCTGCCTGGCCGTGATGCGGGAGGAGGGTGGGGACCGGGAGAGCGCCGAGCACCTCGCCCGGCAGGCCGCCGACCACGGCAGCACCGACGCCCTGTACCGCCTGGCCGAGATGCGGGAGCAGGCCGGGGACCGGGAGAGCGCCGAGCAGCTCTACCGGCAGGCCGCCGACCACGGCAGCACCCATGCCCTGGCCCGCCTGGCCGTGATGCGGGAGCGGGCCGGGGACCGGGAGAGCGCCGAGCACCTCTACCGGCAGGCCACTGACCACGGCGACGCCCTGGCCCGCCTGGCCGAGATGCGGGAGAAGGCCGGGGACCGGGAGAGCGCCGAGCACCTCTACCGGCAGGCCGCCGACCACGGCCACACCCATGCCCTGGCCTGCCTGACCGAGATGCGGGAGAAGGCCGGGGACCGGGAGAGCGCCGAGCACCTCGCCCGGCAGGCCACCGACCACGGCAGCACCGACGCCCTGTACCGCCTGGCCGTGATGCGGGAGCGGGCCGGGGACCGGGAGAGCGCCGAGCACCTCGCCCGGCAGGCCACCGACCACGGCAGCACCCACTCCCTGTACCGCCTGGCCGAGATGCGGGAGAAGGCAGGGGACCGGGAGAGCGCCGAGCAGCTCTACCGGCAGGCCGCCGACCACGGCAGCACCCATGCCCTGTACCGCCTGGCCGTGATGCGGGAGAAGGCCGGGGACCGGGAGAGCACCCAGCACCTCTACCGGCGGCAGGCCGCCGACCACGGCGACGCCCTGGCCCTGTACCGCCTGGCCCTGATGCGGGAGGAGGCCGGGGACCGGGAGAGCGCCGAGCACCTCGCCCGGCAGGCCGCCGACCTTGGTACGGACGACCCTTGGGGGACACTCGATCTCGGGCAGATCTTCGCAACGCGGTGGCCCAACGGCCTAGACCCAGATGGCACGCCCACGCAGCCATGGCAATGATCCACGTGCCACTCCCACTTGACCGTTACCTGGTACCACATGAGTGAAGACGTGTGGTGGGCGGCGTCCCGCAGACCTACTCAGCCTCGTTGCTTTCCGCGTGGCGCTCCGCCGCGCTCGAACGAGCGTCCACGAAGTGGTTCGACCGAACCATTTCCCACCTGCCTAACGTGCCTGCACACGCCAAAAGCCGCCTGACCTGCGCAGATCAATTGATACCCTAGATAAGGATCTCCCCGGCTGCTCGCGCTGCTCCTGGTCGTCACGCTCGACAGTGACCTCGACCTGGTCGGCGACGTCGGCCAGGACCTCGATGTAGATACGGCAGCCCGGTCCGCGCCGGTTCGGCACCGGGCTGGAGACGTCCCCGACCCGGGTCTCCGGCCAGGCCCGCAGCGCCCGCACGACCGCGTCGGCCGTGCGCTGCACGTCGTCCGGATCCGAGCCCATCATCCGAATCTGCGGCATCAGGCCGCCTCCCCTTCGTCCAGGCCGCCGTCATCGGCCGCGAGCATCTCGTAGCTGCGCCCCATGGCTCGGAGGCAGTCCAGGACCGCACGGCGTCAGTGTGCCTCGGCACTGGGAAAGAGCGTGTCCACGTGGGCGACCCACAGGGAGGACGCACTCACCATGAGGTCGTACGAAGGGCTCAAGCGCAGTGACAGCGGGGCTTTGGGCCCTGTCACTGCCTCGCGTGTGGCTTCCAGGACCGGATGAGGGACGGCGAGACGCTCGGGCCAGTTGGGAAGGGCGAACGTTTCCACGCCGGGACCGCGTGACTTCAAATTGGTACGGGCCCTCGGACGGATCGGCTTGCGCACGCCGGGGTACAGCGCCGCGTACAGGCCGGAGAAGACGAGTACGTGGTTCGTGCCCGCTGCAGAAAGGCGGCTGACGCGGACGTCCTCAACGACGTGCTGCTCGACCAGGTGCCGGGAGAGAACGTGGGGGTCCTTACAGAGCAGAGAGGTTATCGCCCACGTGCCTACGTCGAGACGTACGGTGGCATCGACGTTGTAGAGGTCGACAAGGAGCTGCCACACGTCCGAGGGCTGAGCCGTGCGGTGGAACTGCTCCAGGCGACGCGGTATCCGGGCCAGGTCCTTGTCGAACACCTCGTGCCAGCGGTTCAGTGCATGGCGTGCGCTCATCTGGCGGTCGCGGTCCGTGTCGTACTCCGCGATAACCCGCTCGCGCTCTGCGCGCACCTGGCTCTGCCTCAGTTCGCCGAGTTCGTGGGTGAGTACGCGCCTTATCCGCTGCGCTGGACGTCCGTACGCGACGGCCAATTCGACCAGGTGCGGGTCGTCGAGTGCCGGCCCCCGCCATGGCCCAGGCTGGCGGACGTACTGCTTGGCCATAGTTACGACCAGCTCGGAGGCGCGGGCCTGGCGCCGCTGCACGGCCGGCGTCCGGTCGAGGGCTACTTCGACAATCTCGCGGGGCAGCCCCATAGCATCGGCGACCATGTCCATGAACAGGGGGCTGCGGCTCGGCACGATGCCCTCGTTCTCGAACCGTCGGTAGTTCTTCGGGGAGACCCCGAGGCGTTCCACGACGTCCTGGGCCCGCAGCCCGGTCGCGCGCCGGTAGTCCGCAAGAGTCCATGTCTTCTGTCCCTCCCGCTCCATGAGTTGGAAGGGGTGGATCCGCAATACTCGGGCAAGGGCCCGCAAGCGCGGCGGGTCTGGCACTCGGTGCCCGTTCTCGTACGCCAGGATCTGCGCCTTCGTCGCCCCGACAGCCCTCGCCAGCTCCTCAGCCGTCATCGACCGCCCGTCCGGACGCGCGTAGAACTTCATCCGGCGTTCTCGCAGCTCACTTGGGCTGAACCTGGCCAGGCCTCGTGCCATCCGCGTGCTCTTTCTCGTCTACGGGACCACTTTAGGGGTACCATCCGAAGACCACGGACGGGTCACATCGCAGATACCGACTGCGGCCCCACCTGGAGCGCCGTGTTTTTTAGCGGCAGAACTGGTGGATGCTCAGACGGAAATGCGCGACGTTAGACGCCGTTGGCCGACGGTTTAGGGACCGCGGTCCACGTGTATCGGTTATGAAAGAAGGCCCTGTACCTCCACGGTCGCGATTCCGTTGGCGGAGACACAGGGCCAGCGTCTGGGGAGCTTGCTCCCGGTAGGCCCTCTGTTCCAGCAGGGGGCCTTAGACGTCTAGAGGTGACTTTCGATCAGACTGCGCAGCCAGGCACCCAGTGCCTGGAGCGCCACCCAACCGATCGCCTTCTTGACGATCTTCCGGTCGTTCCGCTCCCCGCCTTCCGGCGGGCTTCCCATACGCAACACCTCCTCTCGGTCGCGGAGCCGATCGGCCCCGATCGGGTCAACCGATCGACGGGTTACGCCACGAGAGAAGATGTCGAGATGAGCATACCGGGCCCCACATACAACACCGGTACGCCTGCGACCAGGGTCGTATCAACTCCGGCTGCGTAATCGCACTTTGACGGCTAGTTGATTTTTGGACCGTCCATCCCCCGCCACCATGGCGTGCGAACGCGTGAGCGAACAAGGGCAGTTGGGGCGCTGTTTCCCGGGTGGTGACGCTGTGTACGGCTTGGGGGCGAGGAGGGCGTCTACGTCCCCTGATGCAGTCGCGATCGATGCGTGACCCATCGAATATCGACTATGTGGGATAGGTCACTTCTGTCATATACCGGCCGTCGGCTCGCATTGGTAAGAGGTTCGAGCAATGGGTGCCCCCTACATGAAGGGCGGTGTCGAACTGGGCGCGGTGCGTTGGCGTTCGGCGTCAACCGCGCGCCGCAGGGCTTCCAGCTTGAGGGGCAGCAGCTGGCGCAGCCCGTCGTAGCGCAGCCGGCCGACCCGGTAGGAGGTGACGAGTCCGTTCTCCTCCAGCGGCATCCCGGGCGGGCGGATCGTCGTGCGCCCTTCATCGTCGAGGACGCCGTCGTGGTTCATCCAGAGCGACACCCACAGCCGCGAGGTGCCGTGGGCCCGCTGCACCAGGCCCTCTCGCACGTCCAGCCAGCGCTCCAGCGCGGCCCGGCTCAGCGCTGAGGTCTCCACCCACTCCCCCTCGACGATGCCGCCGCCCTGCGGGCGCCGCTCGACGTACACCGCGGCGTTGTCCTCGCCCAGGTCGGTGGTGCGCAGGTCGGCCAGCTCCCCGCTGCGCGCCGCGGTGTCCAGCTCCAGCGCGAGCACGGCCGTCAGCCGGGTCTGTGCCGGGGACATGGCCCCGCCGAGATACTGGTCGAGCTGGCGGGCCAGCGCGGAGAGAGTGGCCGCCTCCGGCGCGGGCTGCAGCAGGATCTCCCCACCGCCCAGACGCAGCGCGGACATCCCCAACGCCTCACGCAACAGGTCGACGCACGTGCGGCGGATCGCGTTGGTCGCCTCCGACGTGGGCGGGAAGCCGCCCTCGACCCGGCGGTGCCGCAGCGCCCCGGACTCCGCGAGCCGCACGAACGGGGCAAGCGCCTCTTCCTCCAGGAGCCGCCGCAGGCTGCGCCGGGCACCGACCGGCAGCGCACCCCGCTCCAACGCCCGCTCCAGCTCCCCGCGCACCATGTCCAGCTGACGCCGCCGTGCCGCGCCGGCGCCCAGGCCGTCGAGGAGCTGGTCGAGCGCGCGGACCGAGAGGAACTTCGACGTCTGCACGCCGCGATTGTCGCGCACCCAACCGGGCCGGACCGGGGGACGGCCGAGTTTCTGGACTTTCTGGACCCCCCTTTATGCGCACACGCGTACGCGTGCGCGGAGGATCCTCATCAGTCCCAGCGGCCGACCGGCACCGCGCTACCCGCCCACCTCGCCGGGCAGGTAGCCGGGCACCGTGAAGTCCTTCACCTCCTGCTCGATGGCCCAGGCCCGGACCTGCTCCCACTTCTGCTGAAGGGCAACGGCCCGCACGAGGACCTCCCCGGCCGCCATCGGGCGGCTGAGGTCGCCGACGTCGGCCGCCAGCGCCTTGGCTTCCGCCTCCAGCTGCAGCACGAACGCGCGCACCTCTTGTGCCGTCCGCAACGAGGCACCCCGCCGGACTCTTCGCTCACGCCCGGACCAACACCGGACGGCAACGGCGGGACACGGCTCGACGGAGGAGGCTGCGATGCCTGCCAGCAGGACACCCACCATCTGCAGACCTAGCATGAAACCGCAGGTCCGGAGGGGAAGGGAGACCATGCCCCCACCCGTCATCTGGCACGGGCACATCGTGTTCGGAATGGTCACGGTGCCTGTCGGGCTGATCAGCGCAACCGAGCGTGGCACCACGCCGCTGCGACAGGTCCACACGGCCAGCGGCTGCTACGGACGGATCCGCCACCGCAAGCGCTGCGAGATCGAGGACCGCGACGTCGCCGAACACGAGATAGGCCGCGGCTACGAACTGCCCGAAGGCAGAGTCATCCCCGTCAGCGACGCCGACCTCGACCACGTACCGCTGCCCACCGCGCACGCGATCGAGCTGCTCGGCACCGCCCCGGCCGACTCCATCGACCCGCGGCAGATCGGCGCCGCCTCCTACTTCCTCGCGGCAGCCACCGAACCGACTGGCATACGCCCGTACGTCCTGCTCGTACGGGCGCTCGCCCACCGCTCGCAAGTCGCCATCGTCAAGTTCGCCGTCCGGGGGGACCGCGAACGGCTCGGCATGCTCCGCCCTCTGCACGGCGCCCTGGTCCTCAACGCCCTGCGATGGCGCGACGAGATCCACTCCCCGGCCGGCGCCGCGCCCTCCCCGGCCCCGGTCGACGACGACGAACTGGCCGCCGCCATCGACCTCATCGAAGCCCGCACGGTCGACACCCTCGCCGACCTGCCCGGCCTCACCGACGACTACGCACGAGCCCTCGCCGACGTCGTCCAGGCCAAGCTGCACGCCCGCGACCTCGCCGACACCGAGCCAGTCCGGCACCCTCAGCCGGTCGACCTGATGGAGGCGCTCCAGCAATCCGTGCGCGATGCCCGCGCCGGACGGGGTCAACGGCCCGGCAGCTCTCCGTTCCCTCCCGAGCCCAACAACACGTAGAGGAGCGTCACCACACCCGCGGCGACCAACAGAGCAGTCCCCACAGACGGGTGGCGGTACACGAGATACTCCCGGGCGGCAGTGGCTTGTCGATTCCGGGAACCGATCGGTTGTTGAACAGATCACTTGAGCTGGGGGTCGGCACGCCGTGCGGCGTCGGACGGCTCTCGTTGGCCGACGGGATACCAGCGCGGGACTGCAATGTCGGAGGCCGGGAAGGAGAGCCGCTGCCGCACCACTTGGTCAAGTTCGCGCTCTCGCGTTGTGAGGTACCCCGGGTCTTCCCAGACGAAGGCAGCGTGGAGGCAGACGCCTGCGTGGCGGCGTGGTAGGACGCACCGATCACAGGCGTAGTACAACACTCCGGCCGGAGAATCCCCTTGCCAGCCTCCGCCCCAGCCCCACTTCTCGTTCTCCCAACCAACCCACCACAGAGTGACGCGTTGCTGGAAGACGTTTCCGACCAGGGCGCGATGCGAGCCCTGGTGTCCGACGAGCAAAGGACAGTGGAGAACGGGTCTCAAACTGCGTGACCTCAGGATGGGACGGGCCCGGCATGACCGGGGCGTCTTCCGCCACACACCCTGAGCGGCCGTCGGACTCTTTGGGAGGTGCGTCTCGATGGCCGCGCGCCGCGCACGGTACGCGGACTGCTTGCAAGCTGCAGAGCAGAAGCGGCGTGGGCGACCCCCGTCCGGTGTCTTCACGGGCTCGGAGCAGTGGGCGCAGCGGCGGACAGGCGATTCAGACATCGCTACTCTCCCCCTCCAGACGCGGCCGGAAGCTGCTCGATCCTGCTGTCCTCCTGCAGTCCGAATGAACGCAGCACGGTCAAGCGGTCGGTGGTGATGATTGTGGGGGACATTGGACGGACGCCGCCAGGCTGGTCGTTCGCGCTCAGCGCGGCCGGAGCCTTTGATGCCTGCGTCGAGGAGCGCCGACTGTTCCAGGGAACGAAAGAGGACAGAGCCTCAATCACATGGCCCAACCCAACCAGCGTTGCCGGCACGTCCTCGGCCCGGGTCTTCTTCACCACCGGCCGAACGACGAACAACACCAGCGCGAGCACAACTACCAGCATGACCAGGCCCAGCATGAAAGTCAGGGAACTGACGGCTGATAGGGCAGTTGAGACGACGTGCACGACAACCTCCAGGAACGAGGAAGGCCCCAGTCCCAGGGGGACCGAGGCCGTGGAGAGCGAAGGGGATTGCGCCAGAAACGAGAAAACTCCCGCATCCCTCATGGGATGCAGGAGTAGCTGCGGATACGTGTTCGTCCGCGACGAGCCAGAGTGTGCCACAGGCGGGCTTTCGTAACACGACCCCGCCGCGAGCCTGTTTCGAGAACTGATCGCTTCCGGCGGCCACCCTGAGCGCTTCGCGATGCCGAGGCGGAAGCACGGCCGGGATCCTGTTACTCACTTTCGGGTGACGGCCCGAGCCCTCGCGGGGTGGCGCACCGTGGTGCAGAGACGCCGTGCCCCAACCCCTGCAAGACCTCCCCTGACCTGTTGGCACGTCAATGCGGCCTAATGCGACATAAGTGAGCGTTGCATCCAAGAGTCATGGAAATATGTGCACTAGGTAACAGAGGCCATGCTTTCCCCGTGAGTAATCCGTGATGTGGACAAAGTGTGTGTGCGGTCAGCCAGCCGCCGACGCCCACCACACCATCCCCGGCAGCCTGTTCAGGCTGCCGGGGATGGTGTCCCACCTTGAGGGGTCTCATGTCCGCTTCCGCTTCTGTCACCGCTCGCAGTCTCGTCGCCGCCGCGCTCGCCGCCGGCGCCGTGGTCTCCATGGTCACGCTGCCGGCATCGGCCGCCGACCACCGCTCTGAGCGGTCGAGGGTGAAGATCTCGGATGTCCAGTACGACTCCCCCGGCTACGACGACCGCTCCAACCGCTCCCTGAACCGGGAGTGGGTGGAGATCACCAACAACGGCCGCCGCAGCGTCAACCTCGACGGCTGGACCCTGAAGGACGAGGACGGCCACACCTACACCTTCGAGGACTACCGCCTGGAGGGCCGCGCCACCGTCCGCATCCACACCGGACGCGGACGCGACACCGACACCGACCTCTACCAGGACAGCCGCCGCTACGTCTGGGACAACCGCTCCGACACCGCCACCCTCCGCAACGACCGCGGACGCTACATCGACAGCGACTCCTGGGGCCACCACCACGGCGGCGGCCACCACAACAACGGTGGCGGGCACCACCGCTGACCCAGCACCACACCACACCCAGTAGCGACAAGGACGCGCCCGGCCACCCACGGCCGGGCGCGTCCTTCTGCGAGCCACAAGATTTTTTGGTGCCGTGTAAAGGATCCGGCGGCCGTACGCCTCTCAGCATGCGTACGGCCGCCGCTGCTTCACCGTGAGGCGCTGGGCCGCAGACTGGAGGAGGTCCGGTGGAACTGACGGGAATCGGCATCGTGGTGTTCCTGATCCTGCTCTTCGCGAAGCCGCTGAGCAGCGTGTTGAAGAGCATCGCGTTCCGTAACCGTGCGGCGGGCAAGGCCAAGATGATCCGTGCGAAGGACAGGTCCGGGCGGGCCCCGAAGAGGCGCCGGACGGGGAAGCGGGGGCGGCGTGGCTGATCGGGACAGGCCGCGGTCGCGGCACGCCGAGGCGCTGGCGGAACTGGTCGAGGACCGGTACGGCCGGATGGTCCGCTACGCCGCCAGTCGGCTGCGCACCCGCGACGTACCGCGGTCGTCGGCGGACCCCGAGGACATCGTGCAGAACGCCCTCAAGTCCGTGCTGGCCCACGACGAGCCGATCGGCAACGTGCGCGGCTACCTCTACACCTGCATGGACCGTGAGATCGGCCGTGCGGCCCGGAACCACTACGCCGGCAGAGGGTACGAGTCCCTTGACGCGGACGTGCGACTGGAGGACGAGCCGGCGGTCTGGCCTATCGACGAGGCCGAGCTGCGGCACGTCATCGACGAAGTTCTGGCCGGGCTCCCGCTGCAGCAGCGCAGGGCGATGCTGCTGACGCGGGAGCTGGGCATGACCCAGGCAAAGGCGGCCCGGGTCATGGGGGTAGCTACGGCGACAGTCGGCGTCCACACCCACCGGGCGATCAGAGCGTTGCGCGTGGCACTGGTCGGCATGGGGACGGCCCTGGTCTCATGGGCCACCGCGAGCATGGCGATCGGCAGCCGACAGGTCATCCCCGGTGCCCGCCCCGAGATGCTGCCGGTCCCGTACACGGTAACGATGATCATGCTCATCATGGTCGGTCTCACCAGCACCGTGCTGGGATGGGCTATCTCCACGTCCGGGCGGATCCGCCTGCTCTTTCCGCTCGCGTTTTTCGGGGCGGCGCTCAGGAGCATGTTTGAGCAGGGGGTCCGAGACGGGTACGGCGGCTCCGGCGCTCGTGGCTACAAGGAAACTCCCCCTGTCAGCCACGTCCGCGTGGTCCCGAACCCCGACGAGGGCCGAGAGAAGGAGATCTCGACCTGGGGAACGGTCGCCGACGAGGTAAACGACCTCAATGCGAGCGCCGAGGTCGGCAAACTCCATCGCCAGACCGCCCGTCGGACGGGACGAACGAAGAGCGCTGCTCGACCATGAGGATCTGCGTCAGGGACCGACTTGTGTGTTTCGCGGTCGGTCCCTGATATCCAGACATTCGGCAGCACGGTTGTCGGATGGACTCCGGATAAGCTCCCCATATTCAGGCTCCATCGGAGCGCGTAAATCCGGTGAACGGGGCGAACCATGTCAGACAGTCACAAGACGGCTGAACCGGTCGTCATCCCGGCGGCACCGGCCCGGCCGGAGGCGTACGACCCCGCGACCCGGGCCGCGCTGGAACACATCGACCGCCAGGCCGTACGCACCGTCGCCGACGGCCGCCCGGTAGCCACCCGCGACGCCTACACCCAGGACTGGGCGAGCTGGAGCAAGTTCTGCGCCGCCTCCGGCGTGCCGGTGCTCGCTGTCACTCCCGGCACGCTGGTGATGTTCGTCGAGTGGCTGTGGACCCAGCCCGGAGGACGCCGGGGGACGTGCACCGCGCCGTCGACGATCGACCGGCGGATCTCCGGCACCGTGGTGACCGCCCGCGCCGAGCACGGCGTGCGGCTGGAGGACGGCGTCGCCCGCCTTGCCCGCAACCGGCTCAAGCAGTTGGTGAAGGAGATGGAGGAAAACGGCGAGACTCGCGGCCGGGGCCAGGCGCCGCCGCTGCTGGTCGAGCATCTGGTGAAGATCAGTGCCGCCTGCCCGGACAACCTCATGGGCGTGCGCGACCGCGCGCTGGTCCTCATGCACTTCGCTGTCGCTGGCCGCGAGCACGAACTGGCCTTCAACCGAGTGAGCGACTACGCCGAGACCCCCGGCGGCATCCAGGCCGACCTGCGCGTGTCCAAGGTCCGCCCCCGTGTCGTCCCGGTCCCCTACGGCTCCCGGCCGTCGATCTGCCCGGTCCGCGCGTGGCAGGCGTGGAAAGAGGCCGCTGATCTCACCGACCCCGGCAGCTACGCCTGGCGGCGCCTGCACAACCGCTGGCACACCGTCATGGACAGCGGGCTGCAGCCCGAATCCATCGGCGACATCGTCACCCGCGCCGGCGAACGCGCCGGGATCGAGATCCGCTTCACCGGCCACTCCCCCCGCCGCGGCCTGGCCACCTCCTCCCGCCTCAAGGGCCACGACCAGATCGTCATCGCCAAGCAGGGCGGCTGGGCCCCCCACTCCAAGGTCCTCGCCGGCTACCTCGAAGTCGTCGACCAGTGGGAGGACAACGCCCTGCTCGGCGTGCTGTAGACGGGGCTGTCACACCGAACGGGTCCTCCCAGGCGGCCGGCTGCTTCGGTCATGGGGCACCGTTCTGACCGGTGGCCGCGTCGAGCGCGTACACCTTGTGGTCGTTGCTGCCGATGTAGACGGTGCCGCCCACCACTGCCGGCGACGACTGGACGGCGTTGCCGGTGGTGTGTGTCCAGCGGGGGGTGCCGGTGGCCGCGTCGAGCGCGTACACCTTGTGGTCGTTGCTGCCGATGTAGACGGTGCCGTCCACCACTGCCGGCGACGACTGGACGGCGTTGCCGGTGGTGTGTGTCCAGCGGGGGGTGCCGGTGGCCGCGTCGAGCGCGTACACCTTGTGGTCGTTGCTGCCGATGTAGACGGTGCCGTCCACCACCGCCGGCGACGAATGGATCCAGCCGCTGGTGGTGTGTGTCCAGCGGGGGGTGCCGGTGGCCGCGTCGAGCGCGTACACCTTGTGGTCGTTGCTGCCGATGTAGACGGTGCCGTCCACCACCGCCGGCGACGAATGGATCCAGCCGCTGGTGGTGTGTGTCCAGCGGGGGGTGCCGGTGGCTGCGTCCAGCGCGTACACCTTCTCGTCGTCGCTGCCGATGTAGACGGTGCCGTCCACCACCGCCGGCGACGGACGGACCGCGCGGCCGGTGGTGTGTGTCCAGCGGGGGGTGCCGGTGGCTGCGTCCAGCGCGTACACCTTGCCGTCGCTGCTGCCGATGTAGACGGTGCCGTCCACCACCGCCGGCGACGAATAGAGCCAGCCGCTGGCGGTGTGTGTCCAGCGGGGGGTGCCGGTGGCCGCGTCGAGCGCGTACACCTTGTGGTCGTTGCTGCCGATGTAGACGGTGCCGTCCACCACCGCCGGCGACGAAGCGGTCCATAGGGCGGTGAGGATATGCGTCCAGGCGCTGTCGCTGGTGGTGTGGGTCCAGCGGGGGGTGCCGGTGGCTGCGTCCAGCGCGTACACCTTGCCGTCGCTGCCGATGTAGACGGTGCCGTCCACGACCGCTGGCGACGAACGGACCCAGTCGCCGGTGGTGTATATCCAGGGCTGGTGGGAGGGCTTCGTCATGGCGAGCCGGGTGGGTGGGGGCCAGAGGCCGCCGGTGGCGGCGCCGACAAGCCGGTGGCTGGGATCTGCCCGCAGGGCCGACGGTGGTCCGGGAGGCGAGGACGCGGGTGGGTGGCTGAGGCGGTCACGGACATCGGTGGCACTGGCGGGCCGGTCGCCCGGTTGCTTGGCAAGGAGTTCGGCCAGCAGTGCGTCGAGGTGGGGCGACAGGTCCGGGCGGTGGCTGGAGGGCGGTGCAGACGGGGTGTGTACATGGGCGTACGCCAGAGCTGCTGGGGTGTCGAGGTCGCCGAACGGGGTGCGGCCGGTCAGCAGCTCGTACAGCACGCAGCCCAGCGCGTACAGGTCCCCGCGGGCGTCGCCGACCTTGCCCATAAGCCGCTCAGGCGGCATGTAGGCGACCGTGCCGATGGCGCGGGTGGCACCGGTCAGGGTGGAGATGTAGCGGGCGATTCCGAAGTCGAGGATCTTCACGCTGCCTGCCGGGGTGAGCATCAGGTTGGCGGGCTTGAGGTCACGGTGCAGGATCCGAGCGGAGTGCGCGGCCTGCAGCGCGTCGGCGACCTGCGCGGTCCACGCCAGGGCGTCCGCGACCGGTGGCAGGCCGTCTTTCAGCACAACTCCCAAGTTCCGGCCGGGAACGTTCTCCATCACCAGGTAGAGCGTGCCGTCGCCGTCCCGCCCGAGATCGTGGACGGTGACGACCCCCGGATGACTCAACGCCCCCGCCGTGCGGGCCTCCCGGAAGAACAGTTCCTCACCCTCGGCCGTTCCCAGATGGGGCTGGAGCAACTTGACCGCCACGCAACGCTCCATCACGCCGTCGCGGGCCGCCCACACCTCCCCCATCCCGCCCCGGCCCAGCAACTGCTGCAGCTCATACCTGCCCGCGATCACCCGCTGCGCCACCGGCTCCCCCACTTCCAAGAACTGCGCGCATTCTCCCGTACAGATCTCCAGTGAAATGGAGAATCCACGGTGCTCGCCATCGTCACGCGCATCGTTCCGGACCTGGCACACATGCGGGAGGTACTGCGTCGAGCACCAGGCACCTGCCTGCTCACATATGCGTGACCCAGATGCGACAAACAGCGCTACGAACAAAGGTGCGTGACGGGACGTCATGGAGCAGACCGAGACGAGTACGGATGTTCGCCGCGTTGTGACCCCCTCGCTGGTGCTGCCGGCGTCGGCCGGACCGGCGGGCACCACCGCGGCGCCGGACACCGCGGCGTTCACCCCCGACGTGCTCGCCAAGCTGCAGGAGCTGGAGGAGCGATCCGCCCAGCACGAGAAGAACCTCCGGCCGCAGAACACCACCGACTCCTACGCCGCCGACTGGAAGCAGTGGGAAGAGTTCTGCGCGCTGCTCGAACTGCCCGTCACCGCCATCACGCCCGGGTCGCTGACCGCGTTCGTCGAGTGGCTGTGGTGGCAGCCCGGTTGGAAGAAGGGCACCTTCACCGCGCCCTCGACCATCGACCGCCGTCTGTCCGGCGTGGTGGTCACCGGCCGCACCGACCACCGCCTGGTCCTCGACAAGACCGTGGCCGCCCGCGCCCGCCGGGTGCTCAAGGCCAAGGTGAAGGAGATGCAGAAGACCAAGGAGACCCGGGGCCGGGGACCGGCGCCCGCGCTGCTCGCCGAGCACCTGCGCGCCACCGTGGTCGCCGCACCCGACAACCGCCTGGGCATCCGCGACCGTTCCATCGGGCTGACCTGCTTCGCCATCGCCGGGCGCGAGCACGAGGTCGCCTTCCTGCGGGTACGTGACTTCGTCGTCACCGAGCACGGCATGGAGGTCGACGTGCGTGTGTCGAAGATCAAGCCGAGGAAGGTGAAGGTGCCGTTCGGCTCCAGGCCGAGCAGCTGCCCGGTGCGCGCGTGGCGGGCCTGGAAGGCGGAGGCCGCGCTGGACGACTCCGACGACTTCGCGTACAAGCCGCTGCACAACCGGTGGCACACCGTCATGGACGGCGGACTCGACCCCGAGACCATCGGCGACGTCATCACCCGGCTGGGCAAGTGGGCCGAGCTGGACTTCCGGCCCACCGGGCACTCCCCGCGCCGAGGACTGGCCACCAGCTCCAAACGCGCCGGCAACGACCGCAAGGTCATCGCCAAGCAGGGCGGATGGGCCGACAACTCCGCCGCCATGGAGGGCTACTTCGAGGACGGCGACGGCTGGGAGGAGAACGCCCTGGTCAGGGTGCTGTAGGACGGCGTGCCGGGCAGGGCCCGGACGGGATCGCCCCGTCCGGGCCCTGCCGTGTGCTGGCCGCCGGTCGCGCGCGGGAGCGGCGGTCAGACGTAGCGGTCGAGCGGCTCCGCGACGTAGGTGCCGTCACCCATCGGGGTGCTGGTCAGCTCGAAACGCTCCGGCCCGCGGCCGACGTCGCGCCGGATGACGGTGCCCGCCCGCCGCGTGGTGACGTGAAGGACCGGGTTGCCGTCCGCGTCCGTGCTGTTGAGCAGGGTGTAGCGGCGCACCCCCTGCCGACGCCGGCGGATCGCCCAGGTCACGACGCCCACGACGACGATGACGGCCAGCCCACCGAGGAACTCGGCGAGCGACGCCTCGAAGAGCGGCGCAACGCTCCCCGGCTCCTCGACACCCAGCTGCGCGGTCAGGGGTGACGAAGCGGTGTACAGGTTCAACGGAGGCCCTTATGTCCGTGGACCTAGTCGACGTGGTTGACCAGGCCCGATCTCTACGGGGAGCCCCACGACGACATTGTGACGAAGCGTCAATCACAGGGCTTTTTTTTTGAGCCCCCGCAGGAACGGCTGTCACTGGACACAGATACCGGCCTGCTTCTCGCGCTTTGCGGGCAAATCTACAACATCCGCAGAGGAGTTGGCGTACACGCGCGTCGGGTGCTCCCGGGGAGGCCGAATCCCGACGCCATGTCGACGACGGTCGCGGCCACCGACTCCCAGACCCGACTCGGCCGTTTCACTTGACGGGCCCTGTGCTCGTGAAGATCCGGCCAGGGGGTGTGTCCCCTGGCCGGATCTTCACGAGCACAGGGCCCACTTGCTAGCCCTACTTCTCGATGACGAAATAGATGGCCCGGTGCTCATCCACCTTCTCCAGCAGGCCACTGTCCGCCAGTCGTCGGTACACCTCTCGGATGTACTTCTCGGAGGGGTGGTAACCAGCGTCTCGCAGGGTCTGCATTCCGCGGCTCGGGTCCCAGGTTCCGCCGAGCGCGCGAACGGACTTCTCCAGGGACTCTCGCTGGGTGGCCTCAGCCTTCTGCACCTTGGCCATGTGGTTGCGGATGCTTTCAGGGGCGCCCTTGTAGTTGCAGTGGTCGCACTTCTTCCAGGCGCCCGCTTCGACAGCTGCGTCCGTGACGGGGTTGTCGGGGCCGTAGCCCTGGCTCTTGAGGAGTTCGGCGACGGAGCCGTTGTGGTGGACGGCGAGGTAGGCGGCTTCGGCGATCTTGTCATGACCGGCGGCGAAGGTGCGTCCGTAGCCGATGGCGGTCTGGCAGCCGCAGTAGCAGCGGTTGGTGGTCGCGGTGTCTGTCATGTCGTCAGGTTAGCCGCCCCGGAAGACCCTAGCAAGTCTTGGAAACCCTTGGATTTCTAGGGTTACAGAAGGTGGGTGGCGCTCCGTGCCCCACGCTGGGCGCTACATGTGTGTTGGCCGGTTGGAAGCAACAACTCGCAATGGGCGAGAGAGCCGGCGGACGCCACCGTGCGGCTACTACGGCGATGGCCCTGCGCGCCGTGGTTGCCGGGGACGTCGAGCAGGCCGCCGCGTACGAACTGGCCGACGCTGTCTCCTTCGCCAGGGCGGAGTTCTCCGACCGGCACGTGTACTTCAGTGAGGCGACGTCCTCTGGTGGCCGCGTCTCCTTCTCTAGGCAGGGTTCTCCGGCCGCACTGTCGACTTCGCCAGGGCAGAGTTTTCCGGTGGAAACGTGGACTTGGGGTCCGAGTAGGGACGGACCAGGAAGGATCGGCACCAGCACTACAGCGGCAAGCAGCGCCAGCGAGGCAGGCACGCCGAACACTGGGCTTGTACGTAACCGTCACCGCTCACATATCCAGGACATAGGGAGCGATCAGGTGCCCCCGTGCTCCAGTGCGCCGGCGACATCGGCGGCGAGGCCGTAGCCGGGACTGTCGTCCAGCAGCTCCTTGCGCTGGTTGGAGCGCTGCGTGGTTCGGGAGCCCCTGTGGTCGGCCCAGCGCTGGACCTTGTCGGGGCGGGCGTCCGGCCTTGCCAGGGCGTGAGTGATGGCGTCGCCCTTGGTGCCGTAGAACCAGAACCGCGCTCGTGTGCAGCGGGTACAGGGAAGACGCTGACAGCAGCGCAGATGATCACGTACGCCAGGATGCCGCCGCATCACGGACCAGGGACGACGGACGACGTCGGTATCGACGGAGTCCCGTCCCCGGTCGGCGCGGGGGTCTGCGCCACCGGGGTGCCGCCGCTGAGGACGAGCAGCAACACGGTCGCCACCGCGGTGCCAGAGCCGATCGCGCCGACGACGTCGCCCTTGCTCGTCGGACCGGTCCGGGTGTGCTTGTAAACGAGGTGGCCCACGACGTACGCCACCACCAGGAGGACGCCGCCGACGGGGTCGATGTGCACGGTCAAAGTCGGTCTCCCGCTCGCGAGCCGGAGTTCGGCCCAGGTGAGGAGTCCGCGGTCGTCGGACTCCAGCCCTTCGGCGGAGAAGTGGGCTGCCTGACAGCAAAGAAGCCCAACTCATTTTCGAGTTGGGCATCAGGTCTGTGCGTACGGTGTCCCGGTGCCCTGCCGAAGGCCCCGACGAAATGCCGGGGGCGTTCGGGCAGGCAGGTGTTCGGACTACTCCCCTACAGGAGATTCACCGTTGCGGGACAGTTCCGGACTCGCACCGGATTCCCCTGCTACTGCTCGCCGTAAGTCTACCCCCGCAGCGGAGTTGGCCACGGAACTCACTCGCCGGGGCGGTCAGGTCTCGCCGTGCTCCAGGGCGCTGGCGACGTCGGTGGCGAGGGCGTAGCCGGGGCTGTCGTCGAGCAGTTCCTTGCGCCGGTTGTAGCGCTGTGTGGTGCGGCTGTCCTTGTGGTCGGCCCAGCGCTGGATCTTGTCCGGGCGTGCGTCCTTCTTGGCCAGGGCGTGGGTGATGGCGTCTACCTTGACCCCGTGCGGCGGGTGGTTGATCTCGCCGAGCCCGGCCCGCTTCGCCAGGGAGCGCAGCAGCCGCCACACGGCTGGTTCGTCGAGCTGGCCGCCGGTCGCCGTCTCGAACAGCCAGCCGCTGCTGCGGCCGTCGAGGTAGTCCTGCAGCGCGTCCCACGCGATGGGCGGGATCGGCTTCTTCTTCTTGCCGCCGCCCTTCACCTTCACCCACAGCACGTGGTGCCCCCTGTCGTAGCCCAGGTGCTCGACCCGCGCGGTGAGCAGGGAGTCGATGCGCAGGCAGCAGGTGTAGAGGATAAGCAGCAGCGCGTACGCCCGCTTGCGGTACGCGGAGATCCGGTGGTGGTCCCGGGCGGTGACGAGCAGCTCGACCCACTGCTGCTCGGTGTATCCCTCAGTCGGGGAGAAGTCCGGGTCGATGACCGGGCGCTGCACGGCGTCGAACGGGTTCTTCAGCGGTTCGTCGCTGACCACGTCCAGGTACGCGAAGAAGCTGGACGCCGACGACAGCGCGTTCGCCCGCGAGGCGTCCGAGTACGGCTTCCCGGTGCGGGTCATGTCGCCGCGCCGGCCGCCCTTGACCCGCACCCAGGTGGGAGTCGTCTCAAGGTACTTGGCGAAGGTGTCGGCCAGCATGAACTTCACTTGCAGCGGGTGCGTGCCGTGGTCCCGGGCGAACTCCTCGAAGACCCGGAAGCCCCGGGCGTACGCGCGCTGAGTGTTCACCGAGCGCTGGTGGGCGACCCACCCGGCCCCGAGCGTCGGCAGCGCGTCGTCCTCGCCGTACACGGAGACGAGGAAGTCGTACAACTTCCGCGCGTGCTCCGGCCACAGGTCGCGCGGGTCACGCCGCAGCGTGGCGAGCGTCGTCCGGGGCGAGCGGGCAACCACCTTCCCCGGCATATCGGGTGATTCGAGGGCAGGTGAAGTCACGCATCCTCCTCTGGCGTGGTTCGGCGGTGGCCCTGACACTCCTTCGGGCCGGTCACTACATCCACGGCGACCGAGAGGTGTTGCGGCGGGGCGGTTCCGGAACGGGGGCCACGTTGCTGGATATCGACCGGCGCCACACGCTGTCGGTATCCCGGGCGCGGCATTCGAGATGGAGCAGGACCGTGGTCTCGGGGTGGTGGTAGTCGAGCGCCACGTGAACCACCCGTGTGCCGTTCCCCTCGGCCATCGGGCCGAGGTCGGTCTCGGCAGCACAGCGGTAGGAGTCGCTGGCGCTGGCGTATTCGCCCCGCAGGCCCTCGACGCCCTCGCCGGACGCGGTGACGAGCACGGAGGCAAGCGGCGGGCCGGATTCCTGTCTGAGCACCAGCACCCCGTAAGGGGTGTTGCCATCGCGAGTGTCGGTGTGCGCCTGGTCGATCACGAACTGCGGACCGGCGGCCTGGTGCCGATCGGCGTCCTCGGCCTCGATCTGGCGTCGCATCAACGCGACCTGTTCCTGGGCGGCGTCCGCCTGGACCTGCGCGGCGTCCGCCTGGATCCGCGCGGAGTCTGCGGACTGTTTGGCGATGTTCGCCTGCCATACGGCGACGCCGGCCGCGCCCGCGCTCACGACCGCCGCCACGATTGCTGTGGTGAGTTCACCGTTCATGTGTCCCGCCCCTCGGCACCGGAGTGGTGAAGAGGAGGGGCGCCGTCGTCGGATCCGGGACGGAGAGGGAGTTGTTGTTCACGCGGCCTCCGTCGAGTCCGTGGCCGCGGCCGAAGCAGTCTGGTCTTCCATGACCTTGCGCGGGTAGTCGGCGACCCGGCCCCCGGCCGTGGGCCGGGCGTCCGCGTCGGTGATGACGACGATGCCGGCAAGGTGGTCGGTGACCCAGGCCGGAGGGGTCCTGCCTTCCATCACGTCACGTACGTAGCCGGGGACCTCGGAGCGCAGGCCGCGCAGCATGTGCGCGAGGTAGGGCACCGAGAAGTGGCCCCTGTCTGCGGGGAGGTCCGGGAAGAGGGCTCCGGCGACCGGGTCGGCGCGCTCCAGGGTCGCGGTGGTGAACTGCCCGATCCTGATCTGCTCGACCGGGCGGAGCAGTTCCTTGGCCGCGCGCCGCGCGCCTCGCTGAGGCTGCCGCAGGAAGCGGGCCAGTTCCTTGGGCAGTTCTCGGGTGAGCGGCACTATCGGCGTGTCCGGGTTGTCGGGGCCGGCGATGTCCTCGACAGGGGCGGCGGCGTGGAAGGCGGCCACGCCCGCGTCCTTCCCGCAGTGGTTAACGGCATTCTCCGCGACCAGGGCGGAGATGGCGGATACCCCGGCCCGGTCGCGCTCCCGGCACGGGACGCCGTCGTGTTTACGGTCGCACTCCAGGGTCGCGCGGTACTCCGCGTCACCGCAGTAAAGGACGTAGGCTGCGGCGGCTTCGTAGCGGTCCGAGGCGGCGATCAGCTTGGAGATCTGCGGCCGGCGCTCCTTGTCGCCCTTGGTCTTGTAGGCGAAGTCGATGGTCCAGCGCCTTCCGCGCCTCTTGAGGATCTTCGCCTGGACCAAAAGGCAGAAGGTGGTCCCGTCGCGGTCCACCCAGCACCACAGCCAGTCGGCACCGTGCTCCTTTTCGTGGTCCGTGTTGAACTCCGCATACCGGATCCGTGGGGACGCGGTGGAGAGGAGGATGTCGGTCGCCGTGGTCTCCTTCCACATGTGGCAGTCGTCCAGCCGGTTCGCCATGTGGATGTCGACGGCGATCCTGGCCCGCCGGAGCGCATCGTGGGGACTGGGCACCTCAGTGGGCCCCGCAACGGAGGGCACGTACCGGCTACCTCCCGGCGGGGCCGTCTCTTTCGGCGGTGTGTCGCTCGATTCACCCGTACGGGCGGGGTCCTGATCCGACGTCAGCATATGCACAGGATAACCGTAATTATCCTGTGGGTTTAGGGAAACGCTCCGTACGTCATCCACTGTCTGACATCGGCACTACGTCAGCCCGAGCATGACGAATCCGTTCCGTCAGCTGCAAGCGACGATTGCAATCGGTCAATTATAGTCTGACACTCATCAAACGTCAGAGTGGAGCTGACAGTCCTGCTCCGTCAGTCCTATGATGACGACATGACCGAGACCAGTCCGCAGGCCGACACGACTCCCGATCCGCCGCACCCGTACACCCCGGCCGCCCTCGCGCGCCTCATGCTCTCCGACGCCTACCGCAACGTCGCCGAGACCGCGCTCGGCCGCATCGGCACCGAAGACGACTCTTCCAGCACCGTCACGCCGGGCGGCTTCGTACGCGAGGCCGCCGAGCTGATCCGTCTCGCCGAGCACGCCCAGCGCCAGGCCGTCATCTACGAGCGCGAGCGCGGCACCAGCTGGGAAGAGATCGGCGAGGCACTGGGCATCACCCGCCAGTCCGCCCACACCAAGTTCACCGACCCCGTCAAGGCATGGCGCGCACCGCTCGACAAGCCCGAGCGGCGACACCCCGACGGAACCCCCGACGACAAGCGCATCCCCTACGGCGCCCGCTACGCCCCGGGCAGCGCCGTCCCGGCCAACGGCAGCGCAGAGAAGACCGCCCGCGATCTGGACCGGTGGTTGCGCCGGCACGACGGCTGGGCCGACCAGGAACACCCGGTCAGCGGCGGCCTGCCCCGGCACTCCACCATCGAGATGGTGCTGCTCGTCGGCGACGCCGCCCACCGTATGCGGATGGACCACCTGGTGCCCGACCCGCAGGCGGAGGCCGACCTGTTGGACCTCCGTGCCGACCTGCAGGAGCGGATGCTCCGCGAGAGTGAGCGCGGGGGTGATCCTCTCCCCAGGGGCTTCCACCAGTCCCTCGTCGGCGACCGGGCCCGCGCCAAGGCCCTGCGCGCCGCCCCCGGCGATGACAGCGCCTGGGAAGAGGCAGCCAACGCTTACCGCACCGCCATGCAGCAGGAGGCCTGAGCAGCAGCGGCGGCTGATGAAGGGCAGCCCCGAGCCCGCGGCCCCGGCACCCGCACCGCCGGTCGTCGGCGCCGTGCTCAGCTATGAGGGCGTTGATCTACCGAGCCGGCCGCCGCTGCTATGGTCGAGACCGCTGAAACGGAACAGCGAGGTGAGCCCCGGACTTCGGCCCGGGGCTTTCTTGAGCGGCTGAGAACCGATTAATCTGGCCTGTTTAAACGTGTTTCCACTGGTAGCAGCCTTGCACAGCCACAGAGGTCAGCGGATAGCGCGCGCCAAGGCGTCCCGGGCCAGGGTGCCGGTCGTGACGATCTGCGCGCGGAGCCGGGCCCGATCCTCCAGCGCGCCCGCTTCCGGACGCGGCGCGAGCATGGCCACCATGACGTCCAGGTCGGTCACCCTGCCGCCGTTGCGCCGCATCGCCTCCCGAAGGATCACCGTCGGCCCGTCGCCCCAGCGCTTATCCCAGGCCTGGAGCTCGGCGACGATCGGCGCACTCGTCCAGTACGCCGCCCGCACCAGGGTCTCGCCCAGAGCCGCGGGCAGTTTGAAGGACAGCCGCGGCCTCTTCTGCTTCTCCTCCCCCTCCTCTTCCTTCTCTTCGAGGGCGAGGAGGGCCCACGGATCGGGCGAGATCCCCCAGCGGCGCCCGGGAGCGCTGGTCTCGCCCGGCGGAGGGTCCGGCCAGGCCGTCAGCATCCTGCGTGAGTGCAGCTCAGCCCGCACCGCCCGGGTCATGACCAGGTCTTTCGTCCCGTACAGCGTGCCGTCCTCGCGCAACCGCTGCTGTTCGACCCGGATCTGACGACGAGCCTCCGAGAGAGCAGTTCCGCGCAGCCACGCAATGCCGGCGTCTTTCCGAGCCGCCGCCAACCACGCCAGTTCAGCCCGCCGGGCCTCTGACACCACGGCGTCCAGAGCCTGCAAATCCTCCTTGTCGTCGACCACGACGACAAACGGCTTCACTCCGCTGACCTGCAACATGCCGAATATTCTAGCCAGATTAAGCGTTGATCAAGGGAGGTTTGGGGCACCCGATGGACCTGTCCGTTCCCAGTGAAGGCGAGCGGTTCCCGCCCTATCTGATCGGCGAAACGATCGGTTCCCGGGGAAACTGATCAGCTCCCCCTCACGCCTGAGTGGTGCGGTTGAGCAATGAGCCGGGCCTGTTCTGCTCGGATGCGAAGAAGCCCTTGATGTAGTCGAAGGTGACGCGTACGGGACGGTCAGCCAGGTGCTGTTCGTACGCCGCGCGCTGGTTCCGGCGTTCTTGGTCCGGCGCCGGCATCTCATCGGCGGGCCGCCACACCACTTCGACCTGCGTCGGGGGGATGCCCTGCGGAGACTGCGGGCCATCAGAGTGGGCAACGATGAACGCGAGTTGATGAGTGGCTTGGTTGCGCGCCCAGCGGGCTCCCTGAACAAGCCTCCGACCGTAGTTGTCAGCGTTACTCGCGTACGTCGGGTCGTTCTTGCGCAGCTGTTCTTCCAATGAGCATGCCCAGAAGAGGCACTCCGTCGCGGAGGCGAGGGCGGCGAAGCCGTCGTCGTGCTCGGTGACCCGCGTCGCGTCCCGCAGGAACCGCTCAACAGCCTGGTAGTAGCCGATCAAGGCCGCACCCATCATCTCTGGGTCTGGCTGGAGGGTATCGGTCACGTCACTTCCCCTTGTCGAGTACGAGGCATAACGGGTCAGGATGCACTCCATGGCTGGAAAAGGCGAGGGATTTCGTCTGCCACAGTGCCGGGTCGGCCTCCGTGTCCCGCGATCACTCCGCTGACCGTGCTCTGGCAACAACTCGGGATGTTCCCTCCTCGCCAACTGGACCTATGGTTCGGCCATGCCGAACTTTTTGAAGCGAAGATGGCTCGCCGGAATGGAGAAGTCTCTCAATGGCTTCCTGGAGCCCGGTGAGAGACTTCAGTACGACTGCCCGAGCCTCGTCGGAGGCCGTCACGATTGGCTCATACTGGGGCAGGGCGAACGGATCACGTCAGCCGTCTCGGACCGAGCTGTGTATCTCTTGTTCAACAACCGCCGCCCCAGTGAGGCGACACGCCTCTCGTTCGATGAGATCCAGAGGGTGGCCCAGACGACCCCCAAAACCATCGTGATCGAGACGTGGGACGATGCGGACTACGTCTTGGCGCCGCAGAGCGCCAGGTTCCAGAAGACCACAGCCGACCTTGCGCGCGAGCTGCTGACGAGGGTGCCGAATCGCGTCGTCGCTGAGCACCGCATCAACCTCCTGCCGGATGGCAGGGGCATGACCGTCTTCCAGATAAGCCCCCCGCGCGGCGAAGACGGATTCCGGTGGTCGCTCTTCCCGGACCTCACGCTGACATCGAGCGAGGCGGAGCCATTTCGCGATGAAATCAGGCAACGCATGGAAGAGATCATGAAGTGGGTGGAAGGTCCGAAGACCTTCTGAACTCGGCTTCTGACTACAGACAGCAACGCGATCAGTTTGCCAGGGAACGGACAGGACCGGCCGTCGTTGGACCAGGGCATGTGGAGTCTCCTCCCCTCGACCGCCGCACCAGGCGTCGAGCAGCTCGCCGCCCAACTGGCAGACCACGCCTGCGCGCTGCACGACGCCGTGGGCCCCGAGCGGTGGAACCGCGCCGCCGCCGAGGACGCGGTGGAGACGATCGAGACCACCGCGCAGGCCCTGGCCAGCACCCACCCCGAGGCCGGCGACATCCTCACACCCATCCTGCAAGCCACCGCAGATCTGCGCCGCCGTCTGCACCTGCCCCCGGCCGACGATGCCCCGGCAGAGGACACCACCGCCCCCTCCCCCACCAGCACACCGCCAGGCGCCCCCAGGGCCTCCCAGAGACGCCGACAGCGCCGGACACTCGGGCTTGGGCCCAGGTGGCAGGGCATCCAGCAGCCCGGCACCCGCAGCTAACCGAACAGCCCACCACCCATCTGACCAGCCAAGATCCGTTCAATCTGCCCAGATAAACCGTTGGCCACGCGGGTATCGGCTCTGCGGCCCGCACGGCGGGGCAAGTTCGCGTGCGCACGCCAATCCACGCGGGTTGATCACCAGCACGGGTGACGGGTAGGGGCGTACCCGCGCCCCCTGCAGGTCGTTGGCCATACCAGCAGTGATCACCGAGGAGGCACGCGATGAGGCCAACGACGATGCGGACGCTCGGCGTTGTGACGATGGTGGTGGGCGCGCTTGCCGCGGCCGCAGTCCCGGCGGGAGCGTTCCCCGACGAGCAGCGGGTGCTGATTCGCTCCGCCCTCGGCGACCGGTGCGTGAGGGTGCAGGCGACGCCCCAGAGCGCCGACGAGCCGCCGTTGCGACTGGCCCTGGCCGAGTGCGACGAGCGCGACACCGCGCAGCGGCTCCGCTACAGCTGGGGGACACTGCGCGTCGACTCGGTACCCGGCATGTGTGTCGCGCCCGCGGAGCGCCAGGCCCTGGCCCTGGCCCCGTGCGAGGAGGACGACCGCAGGCAACTGTGGGTGTCCCAGCCCCTCACCAACGACGCGCCCACCGACCACATCCAGACGGATGAGGACGGCAAGAGCCTGTCGTGGGAGGCCGCGAAGGACGGCACCGTACGCCTGGCCCCGACCAGCGACCGGGCCGCTCAGGAATGGCTCTACACACCACTCCCCTGACCACAAGCCCAGGCCCCGGCAGCGATCTAGCGGCGGCCACGGCGGAGACTGCCGGCACATCCCGAGTGCCGGCACGCTCTTCGACAACGTCAGGGCGGGGGACACTGGTAGGGCGCGGATGAGAATGTCCCGGAGGAGAGTGTCGCGGCTGATGACCACGAACCGTTCGTAGTCAGCACAGGCCACCCCCGGGACAGATCACTCCCGAAGCAGAGAGATCAACACGGCGAACACCGTTATAGCGAGGGCCAGCACCGGAAGCAGCTCCGGCGCCGCCGCGACGGCCAGACCTGCGACAACAGCCCCGAGACAGGCCGTGACGATGACGTGAGAGTGGTCGGGTTTGGGCGTGGGAGACATGCGGGACTCCAAGGCGTCGGGAACCTGTAGGGCTGCCGCCAACCTAGCCGTCCTGAACTGGTGTATTCCGTTGCATTTACTCCAGTCCCACAGACAACACGAGCACCTCTGACCTACGTCGTCGAGGAGAGAAAATCCTATGCAGGATCGGGCAGAGGGCCGGAGTCTGGTGCGCCGTCGGCTGCGGCGAGTTTCCTCGCCAGAGCCGGGCCGAGGAAGTCGGCGGGCGGAGGTACGTCGTCGCGGACGAACGCCCGGATATGACCGATGAACTCCTCCGTAGCGCTCTCGACATACGCCTCAAGGGCGTGGAAGTCCACGCCGTCCTGCCACTCGCTGAGGAAGTCGAGGAGGACGTCAGGGTCGGCCACGGCCGCCTCAGTGTCAACGGACTCGGCGAGCGCCGTGGTGACGGTCGCGACCATCCACCTGGCCTCTTTCTCGCCCACCGAGGCGGGCGTCAGCAGGACGCCGGTATCGGTGTAGTCGACGTACAACCCTCGGAACTTGACGGCGTTGCTCTTGCGGGCGGACTCGATCGCGTCCGCCATCAGCTGATCGAGGCTGGCCGGCATCGCTTCGGCGACCACCCCCAAGATGAGGTGCGCGAACCCTGCCTTCGTCCGGTGGTCGACGAACGCCTTCTCGAACTGGGGACGGAACTGTTCGCGCATCGTGGGAGGCATGGCGAGCATCGTCATGCACATGGCCGCCTTGCCGACCTCCTCAAGAGCCAGGGCGGCGACGGAGAAAGCCGTGGGCCACTGGCGTGTGTCGAGGACAGCCTGAGCACCGGTAAGCAGGGCGCGCGCGTTCGTGAAGGACGCGGCCGCGATGTCGACGACCGTACGCGCCATCACGTCCGGATCGGTGGGGAGTTTCGCCATCCGGCAACTGTCCCAGGCCAGCCCCGTCACAGCACCCCCTTTGTCCGGTGATGATCAGAAGCCACAGCCCGGCCGGAGCCGGCACCCCGGTTGGGTTCTTGCCTCCTTGGTTCCTTGTCACCTTGGCTCTCCGGTTCGGCTGCGGCACGGCCCCTGCGCGCAGCCACGTGGCACCGGTCGACCCTGCCAGGACGGAGCCGCCGAGGAGAGCGCCGACGTCCCTCGACGCCTCCACGGCGGTGCCGTCGAGCGCGTACCGTAGGACGCGCATCACCACCAGGAGGCCGAGCATGAGCGCACTACCGCACGAGCCGGGACCCCGGCCGTACGCCGACCCGCACCGGCTGGAAGCCCACGAAGGGCCCCAGACGCCCGCAGAGCTGCGCGCCGCGCTCGCCGTGATCAGCCCGACCGCGCTGGTGGCGTTCAACGCGGAGTTCGACGCGGCCAAGTTCGGCTCGCCGACTCAGGCCGAGGTCGTCGCGAAGTACCGCCGCACGGTCGCGTTCGCGACCCGCCCCGAGGTGACGGCCGCCATCACGGCCTCCCTCGACAACACCGCCGACGCCCGGCCCGTCGCCGAGCTGTGGGCCCACCTCGACCGGCTGGACGACATCGCGTGACCAACTGGCACGTCGTCGTACCGCCGCGGCTGTACGACGAGTTCGCGCACCTCAGCCCCGCCGGCCGCAAGGCCGTCCACGACATCCTCGTCACGCTCGCCGCAGACCCGCGCGATCCCGCATCGAGCCGCGAGCCCATCGAGGGCGCCGAGCTACGGCAGATCAGCACCAGCCCCACCACCGACACCGGCGACCAGATCGCGGTGCTGTACCGAGTCCACGACCCCGCCGAAGCCGGCGACCCCGGCACCGTCGAACTGATCTTCGTCATCTCGGGACCATGACCACCTATCGCGCCGTCCTCCGATTCCGCGAGGACGGCCCCGCCGTCACCGGCGAGTGGAGCACGGACACAACCCCGCTCCAGGTGTACCGCCAGTGGGTCGGCATCTACGGCAGCGACCTGGCGGTGACCATCCAGGTGACCGAGGAGAACGACGGCCACCGGCACACACTCCGCGCATGGCAACGCGGCGCTGAAACCCAGTGAGGGTGGGTGTTATCTAGTACTCCAGCCGTAGATCGTGATCTTGTCCGTGGGGGTCGGTGCGGACATGGGTACGGCCACCGTTGATCATCGGTGTGTGAAGACAAACGATCATGCGGTGGCCGCAGGTCACAGCGTAGACCCTGCCCGCTGGCAGGAGGCGTTCGAGGGCCTGATGAGCCAGATTGCAGGTCGGTTCGGTCGGGTCGAACCGCGGCGTCGGGTCCGGCAGTTGGTGCTCGGAATGCTCTCGGATCTGCCGCGCAAGAACTGCTGGAGCATTGCCGAGTGGGCCGGGGAATCCACCCCGGACGGCATGCAGCACTTGCTCGGGCGGGCCAAGTGGGACGCCGACCAGGTCCGCGACGACCTGCGCGGCTATGTCCTGGAGCATCTGGCAGACGACCAAGCGGTTCTGGTGGTCGACGAGACCGGGGACGTGAAGAAGGGCACCAGCACGGTCGGCGTCCAGCGCCAATACACGGGCACCGCTGGCCGGATCGAGAACGCGCAGGTCGCTGTCTACATGGTCTACGCAGGTCAGCGCGGGCACGCGGCCGTGGACCGGGAACTCTACATTCCGCGCTCCTGGACCTCGGATCCTGACCGGTGCCGCGCCACGGGACTGAGAGAAGAGACGCGCTTCGCCACCAAGCCGGAGCTCGCGGCCCGCATGGTCACTCGGTTTCTGGACGCCGGCCACCGTGCCACCTGGGTTGCGGGCGACGAGGTCTACGGCGGCGACCCGAAACTGCGAACCGCGCTGGAGGTGCGCGGCATCAGCTACGTGCTCGCGGTGGCGTGCTCACACGGCGTCACCACCGGCGCGAGGAAGTTCCGTGCGGACAGCCTCGCCAAGAAGGTGCCCAAGCGGGCCTGGCAGAAGCTGTCCGCCGGGGCCGGGGCAAAGGGCCACCGCTTCTACGACTGGGCGGTTATTGACCTCACCGATGGCGGACCTGGCAGTCGCCAACTCCTGATCCGCCGCAGCCGCAGTACCGGCGAAGTCGCCTACTACCGCTGCTACTCGCCCGAACCGGTTCCCCTGACCACGCTGGTGCGAGTCGCTGGGTCCAGGTGGCGAGTCGAGGAGTTCTTCCAGGCCGGAAAGGGCCTGACCGCCCTGGACGAGCACCAGGTCCGCCGCTACGCATCCTGGTCCCGCTGGGTCACCCTCGCCATGCTCGCGCATGCCTTCCTGGCCGTCGTCCGCGCGGACGAACACGCCCGCAGCCCCACACCGGACGGCCTCATACAGCTCACCTGCAACGAGATCCAGCGCTTGTTCATTACGCTCGTCGTCCGGCCTGACCCCGACGTCGCCCATCGGCTCAGCTGGTCCGACTGGCGCCGCCGCCATCAGGCCCGATCCCGGACCAGCCACTACCGGCGCCGATCCGTTCCGGCATGAAGGACAGGACCTGTCTCAGGGAGGGGCGGAGACGCGGTGTGTTTGGCAGCGAATGACTGCCGTTCCTAGGCTCGGCAGCTATGACTGTTCTGATCACCGTGTGGGGAGCATCTCCCGGAGTGGGCAAGTCGACGCTCTGTGCCGGCCTGTCCCGATGGCTGGTCGACGCGGGACTGCGGGTGGACCACTTCCGCGAGGAGGAGATCTTGACCAGGCCGCAGTTCGCCGCGGTGGCTGGGGAGTTCAAGGCGACCGGCGCCGTCGACCTGGGGACGTTGATCGCAACAACTGCCGAGTTCGTTGACTCGGTTCTGGCGACCGGCGATGACGTGGTGATCGCGGACGCCCTGATGCCGTTCGTGCCGACGCTGCTGGCCATGGGGCACGGCGAAGAGACGATCGATGCGTTCATGACTGACCTCACAGAGGTGCTCGCGCCTCTCTGCCGGGTCATGGTCTTTCTCGATGGGAACGCCGAAGCCGCATTGTCCCGAGCCGCCAGGAGAGAAGGGGAGCAGTGGCTGGACTGGTATGTCAAAAAGCTCGCCCGCTCCGAGGTAAGCCCTCCAGTGGCTGACGTTGCGTCGGCGGTGAAGTACCTGCTGCGCGAGCGTGCGGTGACGCTCGACACCGTCGGCCGGAAGAACTGGGGACTCGTTGTGATCGAATCAGCCGATGGACTGCCGCCTGATGAGGTGCTGCGGGTCGCGCAGCGGGGCCTGAGGCCGTGGCTGGGCAGGCCCGCCCCACCCGAGTAGGACGGGCCTGGCAATGCGTATCTGCCGCACGCTGCCACGACCGTAACGATCTACGGCTGGAGTACTAGGGTGCGGATTGAGCGTCAGGCATGTTCTGGCAAGTAGCCCGCAGCGCCCGTGCCTTACAGATACTCGTGGGTTGTTCAGGCATGTACGGCGTGTTCGCGACGTACGCGTTTGCCCTCAACCTCGGTTCGTGCGAACCAAGGTTGAGTGACCTTGTTTCGACCGAAACAAGGTCGCAAATCGGGCCTTAGCGGAACAGTCAGTATCGGTGATATTGATCATGAACGACGAGGGTTGATGGCGGGTGGTTACGTCCGCTGCATGCCAGTCGAATCGCCGCTGAACCAGCAGCCTGTGCGGTCACGATCCCCGCGTCCCCCGGGCAGCATGCGGGCGCGGCGCTCCAGGGCAGGGCAGCTCTGCGTCCGATCCGGGGAACTGCGCGCCAATCCCGCTACGGGACGCGGCCGCCAGGGGAAACCAGCGTGACTGGATGAACTAACCCTTGGGGAAACGAATGGGTGTCTTTGACGGTCAGTGGGCGCTGTTTCGGTCGGACAATGTCACGGTCGACCTGCGTCTGGACATTCCCGACCCCAGTGGAGGGTTCACCGGCACCGCGGACGTGCACCCCTTGCCATGGTTGCCCTCCTTCACAGCGTCCGCTCGGGTCGAAATGGGACAGCTGACAGGTCTAGAGCTGGACGGATCCACCCTGACGGGTGGCGGGAACCCGCCCCTGAGTGTCTCCGTGAGCGGGAAAGTCGTGGTCGCCACGTTCAGACTCGCGTTCGAAGGTGAGGAGCAGGAGCCGTTGCACTTCTATCGGGGCGTCTTCCCTGTCACAGACTCGCCCCTGCCGGTGTGGACCGGATGGTACGTCTACGAGCCAAAGCCCCACACGCAGGCAACCTGGTACGCCCAGCGCAGGGACCGCTGAGGGCGACCGACCAGCACAGGGGCAGGTCAGAACTCCTTGAATGCATCCGAGGGCAGGTGCCCGGTCACGGTCTCGGCGATGATGCCGAGTGCGGTGCGCAGCTGCAGATGTTCGGCACTGTCCAGCGGGGTGGACGTGTCGACGAGCGGGCTGTCGCTGGACAGCAGGCAGTATCCGTTATATCGGGTGCCGAAAGAGCGTCAGGCATGTTAGGCAAGTGGCCTCTAGGCGCACTTGCCTAACGGATACCTGCGGGTTGTTCAGGCACGTTGGGCACGTACGGCAAGCGTCGACCTTGGTTCGGCTGAACCAAGGTCGCAACCCACACAGAAGCCTCTGGGACGTGGTCGAGGACGTGGCGGCCATCGTCCAGGCGCATATAGCGCCCGGCCGGGAATGTGAACCCACCCGGCCGAGCGGTGACGCTGGCTTGTCACGAGGGCGCGCGCGGGCGCTTCCTGGTCACCCATGTGGCCCTGGACAACTCGTCCGCCTTGCTGATCGCCAAACGTTTCACCTCAGCTAGGGGCGGATACATGGTGTCCTTGGTGATTGGGTCCTTTTCGCTTCTGAGTAGATCGCTTAGGGGGCGCTTCCAACGCGCGGGAATGCGGACCGTCCAGGCCGTAGCGGACCATGCTTTCCCTGGTGCGTTGCGTTGCGGAAACCGGATACTGAGAGTCGTGATCTCGGCCAGGTCATCTGCTGCCAATACATGGCCACGAAACTGCATCTGCCGCCGGGAGTAGCTGGCGATGAGGCCGCCTACGAGAAAACATCCCTGCTGGGCGCGCATTCGAGGGTCGAGGTCCTGTGGATCAATGACTGCCACTCGGCCCGTCCAGCTCGATTTGGCGTACTGCTCGCCGCGTGCAGCGTCTGCCCATTCCAACTGGTGTTGGTCGGTAAGGTCGATGGTGTCTGTCTCACCGCCGTCGCTTGGGTGGAGCTGGATCACAAACAGTCGGCCGTCCAGATCATGGTCCTGATCCACGGCGAAGAACAGGGCTTCCAGCGGGGACTTCGACACGTCGATGAGCCGGGTCGGGATACCATGATGCTGCAAGAGGCCCAAGAGTTGTCCGTCCGTCATCAGCCGTCCAAGCCCTTGTCCTCTCATGACTTTCAGTATGTGTTCCTCTACTTTGGCCATCCTGTATTCGGTGACTCTTGACACTGAGGCACTAAGGACTCGGAAGAGGCTAGAGGAGAGACCGTGATCAGCATTGGACTGCCCCCTGTAGAAGATATTCTCAGCCGACGAGTGAGGCAGCACGGGGCAGCCCGCCGAGTGACTACTTTCTGCTCCTTCCCTGAGCCATTCCCACAGGCTTTCTTGCGTGTCATTCAGTCCAATCTGCGAGTTGATCTCACGTTCCGCAAAGAATTCTCCAGCCAACGAACCGGTAGAGCCCGGGCGCACCATGGCGCGCGTGCCGCCGCCTCTATTACGGCCAGCCGTCTGGTACGAGTTAGCGGACATGCATGAATAATAGGTGAGCGAGGCTGACGCACAGCGCAATGAGAGACGCCTCAGCGTCGTCAGGATTACAGAAGGGCCGCCAACCTCCAGGGGACGGCACGCCGACGCCCTGCGGCAGTCCCGCAAGGAAGTGGTTCGGCCGAACCACTTCGCAGACGCGTCGCCGCACTCCGAACGGGCAACCCGAAAACGTTTCGGCCGAAACGCCTTCCTGGGTCATGACAAAGCTCCACTTGCCTCACTTGCCTGACACCGGATCACGCGTTCTGACCCACGTGAAGTGCCTTCACCCCCTAGATAACTGATGCCGAAAGGGCGTATCCCCGCATTCGGACATCTGGTTGTACACACGCGGAGACCTCCAGCCCTGCCAATGAGGACTGGAGGTCTCCGCACGAGGTGGGACGACGCCCGCGAGCCGAACGTAGCCTCTCTGGAAGCGCCAATGATCGTTCAACTCTCGGCGCCCGGTCGGCTGGCCATCTGGTGTGCTGGATACACGAGACGCAGATCAGTTGCGGTCACTCCGTAGCCGGTACAGATATATCAGGAGGGTGAAGGCCATACCTGCAACGGACGAGAGTGCCACGCTCAGGGACATGAAGATGGAGCGGTCGAGAACCAAGTAGGCCACGCTCACGACAGCAGCGAGCAAGAGCACGATCGTGGCGGCGAGCATGGCGTATAGCGCGGTCAGCGATCTGACCTCCGCCCCACGCTTCACCTCTTGCCTCTCCCGGCTTGGCGGTGCGTCTTCAATAGACGCTTCGGCGACGCTTGGTGCGATGAGCTTCGATTGGGTTCGCGCACCGAAGACCGCGATCGGCACTGCGTAGATCATCCCCGCGATGAACCGGACGAACAGAAGCCGGGCGAGCCACCCCTTCTTGGCGGGGGCGAGGATGAGCTGCCCCGAGTTTCGTAGAGTCCGGTGATCTTGCTTCAGGCGGACTGCGGGGTGGCTTCCCGTTGCCGCCACCACTCGCGTTCGTACTCGGCGGGCGGTACGTAGTCGAGGGCGGAGTGGAGCCGTTCCTCGTTGTACCAGGTGACCCACTGGAAGATCGCCCGCTCGACCTGGTCGACGTCCCGCCACGGTCCTTGCATCTCGATCAGCTCGGCCTTGAAGGTGCCGTTCAGCGCCTCGGCCATCGCGTTGTCGTAGCTGTCCGCGACCGAGCCGACCGAGGCTGAAGCCCCGATCTCGGACAGCCTCTCCGTATACCGAATTGACACGTATTGCGACCCACGGTCGCTGTGATGAATGAGGCCGGAGTCCTTCTTGATCCGGCGTCTCCACAACGCCATCTCCAGTGCGTCCAAAGGCAGTTCGGTCCGCATGTGGTTCGCGACCTGCCAGCCGACAATCATCCGCGAGTACACGTCCAGGACGAACGCCACGTACGCCCAGCCGGACCAGGTGCGCACATACGTCATGTCCGCCACCCACAGCTGATCCGGCCGCGAGGCCGTGAAGTCGCGGTCGACCAGGTCCGGCGGCCTGGGTGCCGACGGCTCCGGCACCGTGGTGCGGCGACGCTGCCCGCGGATCACGCCCTCCAGGCCCAGCTCACGCATCAGCCGCTCGACGGTGCAGCGTGCCACGAGAACGCCCTTGCGCCTGAGCGCGCGGGTGATCCGGCGGACACCATAGGTGCCGCCGGACTCGGCATGGACCTGTTCGATCAGCGGCATCAGCTGGTCGTCGCGCAGTCGGCGGGCCGACTTCGGCCGCTTCTTGCGCGCGTAGTACGCCGACTCCGACAGCCCCAGCACCCGGCAGGCGAACCCGACCCCGAGACCCTTGTCCTTGAGGTGCTCGATCACCTGGTCGGCCTCGTCCGGGGACGGTCGAGTTCGGCCGCAAAAAACGCGCTCGCGGCTTTGAGGATCTCATTCGCCCGCCTCAACTCCGCTACTTCTTTGCGGAGTTGCTTCAGTTCCTCGTGCTCGGCGGTGGTCAGCCGGTCGTCGCGCTCGCCGGCGTCCGCCTCGGCCTGGCGGACCCAGCCTCGCAGAGCTTCCTTGTGGATGCCCAGGTCTTTGGCGACGTGCGCGATCGGCCGGCCCGTGGTGCGGACCTCGCGGACGGCCCGCTCGCGGAGCTCGTCCGGGTATTTGCGTGGTGCTGGCACTGCTCGTGGTTCTCCTTCGGGCCAGGATCATAAGCCTGGCTTCAGGGACTCCACGAATCCGGGGTCAGCTCAAGGATGTACCACAGCTCGCTCTCCCAGCGGGCGTAGAGCTCATCCCGCAGCTCCTTCGGCACGCCGAGGCGCGCGAACCTCAGGACCAGAAACGGGATCCGCAAGGTGACCGCTCGCGTCAGCGCCGTGACCATCTCGTAGATGAAGGCGCCGACGACCGCAGCGATGAGAACAACGATCCAGCCGTCAAGATCGTGACCGATCCAAACAAAGCCGTTCTTACCGGTCTCGGTCGCCTTGGCGGAGAGACTGAGGAGGGTGTTCACGTACGTCAGAGCCCCTTCGGCTGAATGTGGGTCCAGCCGAGCCGCGAGCCCAACCGCTCAACGGCAGCCCAGGCGTACTCCGCGAGCGGCTTCGGGACGAGCCAACCGGGGGACGAGGCCGGCGGGCGCACTGCCGCACTCAACTCCACCAGCGCATGGTGCGCTTCGAGCGCACCCTTGGGGGTGATGGTGAAGTTGCGGCGCGCGGGCCTCCCCTCCTTGCGCGGGTCGATGTCCTCGGGCTCCTCGACGAGCCACTCAGCGTTCTGCATCCGGGTCAGCGCCGGATAGAGCGAGCCACTGCCAACTCGCGCAGCCTTCATCAGCTCGGTGGCGTAGAACGTGCGATCCGGATCCTCCAAGAACGTCTGAAGGATCCTCACCATCGCAGGTGTGAGGTCACTCTGATTCATAGTCACCACCGTACACCCCTCATTTCGTCGTTGCATTAGCCGAGTTCTGGCTAGTGCAACCCTTGCATGTGGGTGGCGTTTGAAGGGGTGGGGTGTAGGCCTGCATGGCGAAGCGCCGGGACCCGCGCAAGCGGTCGAAGAGCCGGCGTTCGCCGCCGCGGTGATGTCCGTCGTCCCTTCCGTGGCGCCTACCGCACTGGCCGTGCGGGCCGTACGGAGCGGCAGTCAGTGCGACGGCCGGTTGGCGATGTACTTGGTGCGGTCACAAGCCACCCGGTTGATCCCTTTGAACCGCACGCACAGCGTGGTGCCCGTGCTGGTGTTCATCGACGACCAGGTGAAGGACACCGTTTTGCCGACGCGCACCGCCTTTTGCGGGTCGGAGAACTGCCGACCCTTCATGAACAGCCGCACCGTCCGCGCCTTCACATGCTTGGGCGGGTTCACCCAAATCGCGGTGACCGAGTTCCACGAATTGCGGCCCTCCAGCCGGATGCAGACCTGCGGGCCGCTCCAGTGGTGCGTGCACGAGCTGGAGTCGGCTGCCGCCGGCGAAGCCGTCGACACCACCCCCGCGAACGCCAGCACCAGAGCCATCACCAACCGCCGCCGCTGTCTCATGCCCGGCAACCCCCGCAGGCACCCCGCGCGTCACGGCCAGACCCCGAAGATCACCCGGCCGTGGCGCCCGTGCCGGTTGCCCGTGGGGCGGCTACTCGCCGGGGTTTACATGGCGGACCGCATGCCGTGCGGCGGGCATCGTCGTTGTGCTCGACCTCAGAGGCTGGCGGGGAGGGAGGGGAGCCGGGCGGGGCCACGGAGCACCGGCCGCCGGGACCGTCCGGGGCCCGGACCGTACTGCCACCGTCACGGACGCGCCCGCGTGAGCAGACCACCCCACCGGCCATGGCTGGCGGGGAGCACCAGCTGCCGCGATGTGGCTGAGACCGTCCGCGCTTGACCGGAGGCCAAGCGGTGCGGCTCTCGCCGGGGCCGAACGTCCGGCTGCACCCCCAGGGGGCACGCCACGCCACAACCCCCGCCCTCAGACCGGCCCCCGAAACCTCCTCTGACCTGCGAAAATCACCCGTCCAGAGTATGAGACAACACCATGCGCCACCCAAAAATGTGGTTCAATAGAGGTGTTGGTGAGGGGGGAGGGCAACCCCCCCTCCCGGCACCGGGGCCGACCGGCCACCGGAACCTTCACGAAGAGGAGGCCGTCATGGCCGAGACCCAGACTGCGACCGAGGCCGGCAATGGCGTCACGTACGTCGACCGGCAGTACCTCATCCCCGCGACGCTTCCCGCGCCCGGCGGCATCACCGGCGCCCAGGAACTCGCCCGCATGCAGCTCAGCGCCATCGCCGCATGGGGCCACACGGTCACCGGCGAGCGCTACGTCGAGGAGACCCCCCAGAGTGCCGAGGGTCTGTTGCTGTGGGACCGGGGCCCGTTGGGCATCCGGACCGAGTGCGAGGTTGACGGCCACGCGGTGGTGATCCGCTACGACGGCGAGATCATCTCCCCCGACTGCTACACCGTGACCGTCGACGGCCAACCGCAGGAAGTGCCCTCACTGGCCCGCCGCCTGCTGCACGAGAGGGTCAGGATGCTCGCCCTGGCCGTCCACCGGGCTTTCGACGCCTGACCACCACCAGACTCCCTGGCCCCCACGGGCCGGGGTCCCGCCCGGCAAGGGGCGGAGGGCAACCCGCCCCCGCCGGGCCCCCTTCACGAACCAAGGAGAACCACCGCAATGACCAGCACCAAGGCCCCCACCGCCAAGGCACCCACGACCGTGTGGCCGACCCTCCCCGCCGCCGATCTCGTCGCCCACGCGCCCGACGCCGCCGCCGACCCCCAGCTGATCGAGTCCATCCAGGCCAACGGATTCGACGACCCGCTGTACGTCGCCACTCTCGGCGATGGCACGTACCGGGTCGTTGACGGACTGCGCCGACTCGCCGCCGCCATCGAGGCCGGAATCACTGACGTGCCGGTCACCTTCCGGCCCGTCATCCGCGTGACCGCACTCACCGCCCACCCCGGCAACGTCCGTCAAGGCCTGCGGATCACCAAGGAGTTCCGCGCCTCCCTGCGCGAGAACGGCGTCCGTATCCCCCTCAAGATCAAGCGGACCGACGCCGGAGCCCTCGAAGTCGGCGACGGCCACCGTCGACTCGCCGCAGCGATCGAGGTCGGTCTCACCCACGTCCCGTACGAGTACGACGAGGTCGACGAAGCCACCCGCTACACGGACATGGTCACCACCGCCGTCCACCGCGAAGCCCTCACGGACGGCGAGGAGATCTCCGCGCTGTTCAGTGCCGCCCAGCTCGGCGCCAGCACCAAGAGCCTGGCAGCCGCCGCCGGACGCACCCAGAAGGACGTCAAGGCCATGGTCGCCGTCGGAGGCTCCGCCACCGTCGCCCGCGTGACTGCACACGCCACGCGCGCGCTCACCCTCGACCAGCTCGGCCAGCTCGCCGAGTTGGAGACGCACGCCCCCGAGGCCGCCGCTCGCATCGAGCGGATGATCAAGGAGAACCCCGCCAAGGACCCCTCATGGGAGATCACCAGCGCACTTCTGACCGTCAGTCGCGACCAGGACGCCGCCGCGCACCGCGCCACCCTCGAAGAGGCCGGGGCCCGCATCAGGACCACTACCGAACTCTCCGAGAAGGCCATCCCCGTCCGCGAACTGCGCAACCTCGACGACGACCACGCCGGATGCCAGGGCGAGGTATGGGTCAGGGAGCCCCACAGCTCCCGGTACACCCGCTACTGCGCCAACCCCCCGTTCTACGGCCACACCGTCGCCACCAGCGGTGAAGCCAAGCCCAGCAGCGCCGAGCGCAAGGCCGTGATCATCGGCAACCAGCATTGGGACGCCGCCGAGATCGTCCGCCGCAAGTGGCTCGCCGAACTGATCGGCGCCCAGCACACCAAGGCCCGCCAGGACGAGTTCATGGCGATCGTCACCACCGTCATGTTCCAGTGGGACGACGTGGTGCGGAGCAAGCAGCCCCACCCCCAGCACCCCCGCGTATGCGGCGAGTTGCTCGGCCTCCCCGAGGCCAGCCGCACCAGGGGCGAGGCCGCCAAGCGCGCCGAGGCAGCCGCCGCCCGCCGCCGCCCCGCACTGCTGTTCGCCAACATCGCCGCATGCTTCGAGCTGTACATCCCCCGCACCACGTGGCGCACCGGCCAGACCGGCGAGCAGGGCGCGACCACCAGCGGCATCCGCAAGGTCGCCGCCGCCTACCTGACGTGGCTGACGGGACTCGGCTACGAGCCGACCCCCATCGAGACCGCCGTCATCGAGGGCAAGGCGTACAACCCCGCCGCCGCCGAGCACGCCGCCACCGACACCATCGACTAGCCCACCGCACCACGGGGGCGGGACCAGCAACACTCGCCCCCACCAGCGGAAAACACCCGTCCGAACTACGGAATGTGCCACCCGCGACACCAGTAATGTGGTTCAATAGAGGGGTTCGGGAGGGGAGGGCAACCCCCTCCCGGACACCGGGGCCGACCGGCCACCGGAACCTTCACGAAGCAGAGGGAGACCCGCAGATGACGCAGTTCACCGCAGGCCAGTTCATCTCTTACGACTACACCGACGGCACCGTGAGCACCGTGCGCGTCACCGGTGTCGACCGGTCGCGCCTCACCTACGAGTGCTCCGACGGCGTCGGCGAGGCCATGGACGCGTCGCAGTTCAGGACCCTGGAGCAGCAGCTGACGGGTTACCGGGCCGCCACCGCCGAGGAGGCCGCCAGGTTCGAGGCCCGCTACCAGCCCGCCCCGCAGAACTGGAACTGATCACCCACGGGCCCCGCCCGCACACACCCCCGGCGAGGGGAGGAGGGCAACCCTCCCCCGCCGGGCCCAACACCCCCTTCACGACAAGGAATCGAGCCCCCATGCGCATCACCAGCCGCGACGCCCAGCCCGAGGCAGCCGCCACCATCGAACTGTTCGACCTTGTGGTCACCGGCAGCCTGCGCAAGGTCGAGGCCAACGCCGACGGCTCATGGACCATCACCCCCACCGTCGGCCAGCCCCTCGTACTCACCGGCACCGCCGAGGTCACCGCCTACATCGACCGCACCCACGGCACCGGCCCCGCCGCACTCGCCCCCGCACTCACCCTCCCCGCCCCCGACACGAGCGCCGACCAGGACCCCGAGGGATGCGGATGCGTCCCCGCCGTCCGGGGCGTGCCCGCCATGTACACCCCCGACCTCATGCAGGCCCGCGCGATCTCCGCAGGACTCGGCGACTTCGGCGTGAACGCGTCGCGCCGGACCGCCGCCTACGACGAGACCGCCCACGCCGTTGCCGTCCGAGTCGCCACCGACCACGGCATCTACGCCCTCCACATCCCCCCAGTGACAAGGCCGTTCGTCGTCCACCGCAACGGCCACCGGGACGGATCGCTCGGTGTCCGCCGAGTCCCCGCCACCAGTGACTCCACCATCAGCACCCTGTACGCCGCCTACCTCCGAGAGCGCGGCGTTCTGTAACCCGCACCGCCACGACCAGCACGCCCGGCGAGGGCGGAGGGCAACCCGCCCCCGCCGGGCCCAACACCCCTTCACGACACCCAGGAGAACCCCCGACATGACCACGGCATCCGCCATCAGGCTCCGCCCCCTCGACGTCATCCGCGCCGCCACCACCGCCATCACCGCGCGCGGCTACTACCAGCCGCTCTCCCGCCAGTGGGAGAAGGAAGTTCCCACCGCCCTCGACGTCGAGGTCCTGTTGTTCGGCCGCGAGCCGTTCGAGCGCGGCGACAGGGTGAGGTTCACCCGCGCCGCCACCGAGACCACCCCCCAGACGCTCGCCGCCATCCTCGCGTGGGCCCAGGCCGGAGCCGAGGGCGACGACTACCGCAGGCGACTCGCCCGCGTGGCCCGCGCCGAGTACGTCAGCACCACCGACATCTCGCTGTTGGCGTCCGCCGTCGCCGCCTGGCGGTCGAGCCAGAAGCGGGCCGCTCGCGCCGCCCAGGCGACTACCGACGCGGCCCTGTCCCGCCATCAGGGCACGGTGGGCGAGCGCATCACCCGCACCGTCACCGTCGCCGCCGTCATCAAGCAGCCGGAGAAGACGTTCGGCTACAGCACCCAGAAGCGCTACCTGATCAAGCTCCGCGACGCCCAGGGCAACGTCTACGTCTGGCCCGCCAGCCCCCGCGACCCGGGCACCCTCCCCCGCCAGGGCGCCACGGTCGAGGTCACAGCCACCGTGAAGCGGCACACCACCTACGCGAACCCGAGCCACGGCGACACCCCCCAGACCTACGTCACCCGGTGCCGCTGGAAGCCCACAGCAGCCCCCACGGCCTGACCAGGCCCCGGCGGGACGAGGTCACCGACCACGTCCCGCCGGGACCCGCCCAAGGCCGGCCGCACGACCAGCCGAGAGCCGGCGCGCGCGCCAAAGGACACCCCTGCGGGGCGGCGCGCCCAGCCCGGCGCGTTCACCACCGGCGTGCGGCCCGGCCGCAGGCGGCCGAACCACCCACCGGCGGGCGCCGGGCGTTGGGGCGCGCCAAGTGCGTCACGAGCAAGGCCGGGCCAGCCCGGCCGGACCCGCCGCACCCCTTCCCGCCGCCCCCGGCCGACACCGCCGGGACCCCAAGCCCACCCCCACGACTCGACCGAAAGGCCCACCATGGCCAGCACGACCCAGCGCGCGGACCTCGACAAGCACGCCGGCACGTACTACCTCCTCACCGACGACGAGGGCCCCGGCCACGCCCCCGGCCGCGAGGTTCTGCACATCGAGCGCGCCTCAGGCGACCCCGCCGAGGCCCAGGCCCAGTGGGCGGCATTCGTGGAGATCAGCCGCTACGCCCAAGCGCCGCTCAGCCCGCTGACATTCACCGCCGTCAGCCACGGCCACGCCGTATGGCTCGCCCGCACGGACCACGCCATCGCCACGGCCGCCGCGCGCATGGCCGAAACGATCGAGGACCACCGCAGCACCGGCGCACGCGGATGGGTCGTGATCCGGACCGCGACCGGCACCAGCGACGGACAGCTGTACGCCGACGCGGAGAGCGCCCGCGCGGCACAGGACCAACCCGAGCAGCTCACCTACGTCTCGATCTCCCCGCTCCTCCCCTGGCCGGTGCGGATGTGCGAGGAGCACCTGAAGCACAGCGCCGACCTCAAGGCCGGACGCGTCAGGATCTGCGCCCCCAGCTGACCAGCAGCAACCAACGGGGCAGGCCCAGAACCCCGCCCCCACGGCCCAGCGGAGGGCAACCCGCGAAGCCAACCCCAGCCCCTTCACGACCCCGGAGACCAGGCATGCACAACGAGCCCACCCCCAACGAGCACGCCGACGACGAGCCCACCGGCGAGGAGTTGCTCACCAGCGGCGACTACCTCAGCGGCGACGACGTCCACGCCCCGGCCATCCCCCGTATCGCGGGCATCCCCGGCCCGTGCCGCGCCGAGCCCGGCGACAACTGGAACCCCGACGCCGCCCGCCGCTTCCCCCGCCAGCCGGGCCCCGACCACTGACACCGCGGCCCCCACGGCCGGGCGTCACTCGAAAACACCACTTGCAAGTGGTTCAATAGATGCGCGGGATGGGGGAGGGCAACCCTCTGCCCCGCAATGAGAACCGTCGCCTGACCAGCGACTCGGCCTCCACACAACGTGTGACGCCCGGCGGACAAGCGGGCAACCGCCGCCGGGCGTCGAATGTCCCCTTCACGAAAAGAGACAAGCGCCATGCTAGACGACCCGACCACCCCCGCCGGTGGCCGCGCCCCCCAGCCCTACGACCTCGTACGTCTCACCCCGGGCAACCGGGCCGGCGTCCCGTCCGACACCGTGCTGACCGTCGCCGACACGGTCGACGACGAGCCCGGTGTCCTCGAAGTCCACCACCAGACCGACCACCCCGACTACCTCGATTGGGCGGCCGCCGTCACCGCCGGCGACATCGCCACCGTCATCCGTGTCACCGCGGGCACCATCGAGACTTGGAGCCTGCACCAGTGACCTGCCAACTGGAGATAGCCCCGATGACCACCACGCCCCCCGCAGGGTGGGTCAACCGCCACCAGCTCGGAGCCGACCACGGCGTCAGCCGGCCCGTCCTCGAACGGCTCTGGCGCGACCGCGACGCCAACGGCCACCCGGCCGCCGTCACGTACGGCGGAGTCATGCACTGGAACAGCGCCGCATGGGGCCGGTGGCACGCCGAACACCGGCAGAAGGCCGCCGAGGAGGCCGCGCAGGCCCGTCCCCACCGGCCCGTCCCCGTCACCGGCGACCCTGACGAGCTGATCGGCCCCAGCGGGTTCGCCCGGATCCTCCAGCACAAGGACCACACATGGGTGACCAAGGCGGCCGCCATCCCGCCCCGCGGATTCCCCGAGCCGGACAGCTGGGGCGACCCTGCCAACCGCAAGCGCCCCAAGTGGAAGCGCGGCCGCGCCGAGCAGTACGCCCGCGACCGCCAGGACCAGCCGCTCATTCGCCCGGGGCGCCCCAAGGGCAGCAGCAACACCCAGCCCCACCCCTACGCCGGCGATCCCCGGCTCGATCTCGCCCGAACTGTCCTGGCCGAGCACCCCGACGCCCCCCGGGCCGAGCAGATTGCCCGCCTGCAGCAGCTCTCTGACCGCACGTCATCCGCCAGCACCTGGACGAAGATCCTCACCACCGCCCGCGACCACCCCACGGAGCAGTGACGTGCCCACCCCCGCCCAGAACCAGCGGTGCCCCCGCTGCGACCAGCCGCGCGACACCGCCACGGCCAGATCCCGAGCCACCGCCGCCCGCGACATCGCCATCTGTTCCGCATGCGCCACCGACGAAGCCGTCCGTGACGCGGCCGGCCGCGCACCCGTCCCCCTCGACGAGTGGCCGCTGCGGAGCACCCGACCAGGCAACTGACACCCGCCGGCCGTCACCGCTTCCCGGCCCGCCGCCCGCCAGCCGACGCGCCGCCACCAGGGCCCCGGACTCCAGTCCGGGGCCCTGGTGGCGCCAGCCCCATCACGCGCGTCAATCCTGCGGCCTTCCTGGGCATTCACCCGCCGCCCGAACTAGAGACGTCAGCTTGCCCGATGTATCGACCTGCTGTAAAGTTGTTCCTGTTCGGGAGGGGCGGCACCCACCGGACACCCCACCAGCACCCCTCAGGAGGGACCGAGATGACCACCTCGAACCGCGCGGCCTACGTCGCCATCATCACCGCCCGACGCTCCCGCGAAGGCGTCACTCAGGTATCCGTGATCAACAACGGCGGCCGGTCCCGCCTCCAGGTGATCGGCGACAACGGCACCCGCACGGTGCCCCTCGCACCTTCGCTGCACCACCGGATCGGCCGCGCGCTGGACGACGCCGCCCACGGCTACGCCCGCGCCCGCTACGGGGCCCGGAAGAACTGGCCGGTCGGCTTCACGATCACCCATGACGGGGTCCTGGCCTGCGAGGACGCCGCGCCCGAACTCGGCGATCACGTGTTCAACGGGAAGGTCTACCACTTCAATGAGGCCGCAGCCGAGGCCGCCCACCGTGTGATGGAGACGCGCCGCCTGACCGCCAGCACGAAGGGGTTGCTCCGCCCCGCGTACGAGAACGCCCTGACCGCGTTCGCCGCCTACGTCCCGCTCCCCACCGGGCACCGCAACCTGTACGGCCTGGCCCGCTCGTACACCCGCCGTCACCCCCGCACCACGACCGCAGGAGCCTGAGCCCACGCGCCGGGCGGGGGCGGCACCCGCCCCCGCCCGGCACCGCCGAGCACGGTTAGCGTGCACACGCGAAGTCCCTGAAATGCCGACAGCGAAGAGCAGGAGATACGGAGATGACCGATCAGGTGACCGCCTACGACTCGGCCCCTGGCCTGTACGAGGAGGAACAGGAACTCGTGCGGACGATGGCCCTGCTCCCCCTGCGCGAGCGGCTGTTACGCCGTGCCGCGCTTGCCGACCGGGGCACGCTCGGTGCGCCCGAGGCGGACGGCAAGGCCGTGCAGTCGATCCGCAGTGCCGCGCTCAGGCTGACCAGCCACGACCGGGCGCACGGCACGGCAGCCGGCCCCGTCGACCCGGAAACGCTCGGCAAGGACTCCCCCACCGCCGACCTCCGGTCGTACGTCCGCCAGGAGTACGCCGCGTGGAGCTCCCCCGCCGCCGCAGCCTGAGCGGCCGCCGCCCCGCAGCCGACACCATGGCCCGGACGACCGTCCGGGCCTCTTGACGCCAGCTCCGACGAAACGCGTCAACCCCGCGCCCCGCCCATTCACCCGCCCGAGCCGAGGCCGCCTTGCCTGCTGTAACGAATTGCTGTAAAGTTGTTCTTGTTCGGGAGGGGCGGCACCCACCGAACACCCCATCAGCACCCCCACCGAAGGGAACACCAAATGGCCAACGTCGTCCGCCTGAAGACCACCACCGACGTCGTCGCGTGGATCGCCGCGAACGTCTCCCAGACCATCGCGTCCGCCGAAATCCCCGGTCACGACCTCGACGCCGTCATGGCGGTCATGACCTCCGACGACATGCTCGGCCGCATCCGCATCGCCTACGTCAGGGCCGCCGCGCAGGGCAAGGACCGCCCCACCGTCATCAAGAACCTCGGTGTCTACCTGATCGCCCGCTACTACGCGGACTTCCAGCTCGGCAACTGACCGGCAGCAGTCGCACGAAGCAGCCCCCGGCCGGGGCGGGACGGCACCCGTCCCGGCCGGGAGACCCCACCAACACCACGATCACAAGGAAGTTCGATGACTGAGATCACCACCGCGGCCGCCTGTCAGGCCGAGATCACGCACCTTGCGGAAAGGCTCTGGACGCCGGGGGTTACCCACCTGAGCTTTACCCTCCCCGTGCGTGGCTACCTGGGCATCTACGGCGTACGGCCGGCCGGGACCGGGTGGGTCCCGGTCGCGGCGAACACCCGAGCGCCGGTCGACGGCAGCCGCTTGCGGCTCGCCGCGGTGCTCGCCGAACTGATCGCCGAGGACGGCGACTGTGAGGCCCTGGCGGTCGAGGAGGACGGCCGCGCCCGCCTGGCCCTGTACCCGGTGCCGGGAGTCCGTGAGGACGCCGCCCGTCCCGCCTACAGCGCCGGTGAGGTGCTGGTGGACCCCGAGGTGAAGAGCGCCGGGCGCGGCCACAAGTTGGTGGCCGAGTTCCTGACCTGCCAGGCCCTAGGCGGTGCCGAGGGCGAGGCCGAGCAGGTCGAGGAGGGGCAGGCGCTGGTGGCGATGCACCGTCAGCTCAGCCCGTCCGACGAGAACGAGGAGCCGTTGGCGGTCATCTCCGACGCGGTGGCAGACGTGCTGCACCACGCCGACGGATGGCACCACGCCCCCAGCGTCCTCAACCGGGCGTTCGGGCTGCACTGGACGAGCCTGAACCCCAAGAGCCGGGCCCTCCCCGCCGAGTACGGCACGGACACCCGCGCCCTCGACGCCCTGGCCGGGACCGTTGCCGCACTGTTCGCGGCCGCTGCCGCCCACGGCCTCACCGACGAGGACGTTGCCGACCGCGCCGAGACCAACTTCCTGGACGACGCCGAGATGGCCAGGTGGGCCGCCGTCCGGGCCGCCCGCAGCTGACGACCACCACAGGGCCCCGGCCAACCAGGCCGGGGCCCGCCCCCTTATCCCTGGAAAGGCCGGCCGAACGCGATGCACGGGCGCCGGCCCCGGGGTACGAAAATGGGCCGACGGTTCACCTCCCGAGGGAGGCGACGGCATCCGTCGGCCCGACCCCATCAACACCAGACCGGAGGGACTGGACGTCGATGATGTACGGGAGTCTATCGCGGCCGCCCATACCGGCGGCCGCCGCAGCGAAGAGCAGGAGTGACCAGGCATGATCCCCCAGGGCCGCCAGGTGCGGACGGAGGCCGACGTGGCCGACGCACTCGGCATCGAGGTGCACGTGTTCCGGCGCAAAGTCCGCGACGAGTTCGAGGCGAAGGTGCCCCGGGTCAACCCCGCCGAGGGCAGGGTGCGGCTGTATGACGCCGCCCAGGCCGACGCGTACGCCGAGGGCAAGCCGATCCCGGCCGCCCCGGACCTGACCGCCGAGCACCCCGACGATCTGCTAACCGACAAGGAGGCCGCGAACATCCTCGACGTCACGGCGTCCACGGTCCGCGCGTACGCCACCAGCGGCTATCTCCCGGGCGGAGTCGACGAGCACGGCCGCCGGTGGCCGCGCCGCGAGATCCTGGCCCGGCTGGAGGCAGGCGACCGGCGCGAGGACCCCGCCCACCCCACCGGACGCGCCGCCAGCCTCCCCGGGCGCAACCAGGGCCGCAGGGGCGGCGCGGAGGCCGGCCCCGACCCCCGGGCCGTCGAGGTCGCCGCCGAGCTCGCGGCCCCCGACGAGGACCGGCCCGCACTCACCGGTGCCCAGATCGCCGCCCGGTACGGCGTCAGCCGCACCACCGGCGCCACCATCCTGAAAGCCGCCCGCACGCTGAACACCTCCGACTGACCGTTCAGCGGCACCCGGGTCGGCAACCCGGGCCGCGCCGAGGTCACCCGGGCAGGTGGCGTGACCGCGGGTCACGCGCCGCCGAGCAGGCCGGTAGGGCACGGTGAGCGGATGGGCCACCGCCAGCACCGCCGCCGACACCTGCCCGCGGTCCTGGCCGCCCTGTTCTCTCTCCCGGCCCTGTCCGGGTGCGTCAGCGTCGACACCGGCGGCCCTCACCTCCCCAGCCCACGCCCGAGCCTGGCCCCCGCCGCAGCGCGGACACCCGCCGTCCTGACCGCCGAGCCCGCGCCCCCCAGTGCCCGCACCGCCATCGTCCGCACCGGCGAGAAGCCCCGCAGCACCAAGCCCGGGAAGCGGAAGCACCCCGCAGCCCAGCCGCCGGAGCAGCTTCGCGAGGCCGAGCGGCAGGCCGTCGACGAGCCGCCCGCCCGGCACCGCCGGCCCCCCGCAGCCGCCGCCCCACCCAAGGCGCCTCAGAAGCCCGCCGAGCGGCCGCCCACCACGACTCCGCCACGGCCCCGCCAGCCCCAACGCCCGGCCGCCACGTACGACATGAGCGCCGTCTGCGGCACGGCCGCAGACCACCAGATCAACCCAGACATCGTGGCGCTCTGCCGCAACAACTTCGGCCACTGACCCCCAGCACCAGCCTGACCAGTTCAAAGCCGTTCAATCTGGCCAGTTAAGCCGTTGATCAAGTCCCGAAGCACGGCGTGTCACTTGATCCATGTCGCGACATGCTGTAAAGTTGTTCTTGTTCGGGAGGGGCGGCACCCACCGGACACCCCATCAACTCCCCCGAAGGGACACCACATGCACGAGCACGGCGACGACCTCCTGAAGCCCGGCGACTACCTGAGCGGCGACGACATCAGTGCCCCCGCCATCCCCCGTATCGAGGGCATTCCCGGCCAGCGCCAGGCGAGCGGGCCCGGCACCCTGCCGCCCGTCCCCGAGCAGCGCGACCGCCGCGCCGAGTAACCCGCCCCGGCCGGGGGCGCGTCCACCGTCCCCGGCCCCCTTCCTCCCTAGAGTTAGCGTGCACACGAGAAAGACGATGATGATGACCGAGATCACCACCGCCACCCTCCCCGGCCAGCGCGACGAGCAGGCCCCGGCCGCCGTCGAGCCCGGCCACGGCGGCCGGATCATCGCGGCCCTGGAAGCGGCATGGGCCGCCATCCGGGCCAACCACTCGGCCGTCCCGCAGGTCGTCATGATCACCGGTACCGCGCGACAGCTCGGCGGCGACCGGTGGGGCCACTACGGACCGGATTTCTGGGCCGTCCCCGACGAGCAGCGGGCCGGCCGCGCGTCGGAGCTGTTCATCGCAGGCGAGTTGATCGCGCTCGGCGGCCGCCGGGTGCTCCAGACTCTCATCCATGAGGCCGCCCACGGCGTCGCACACCGCCGGAGCATCAAGGACACCAGCGGAGACGGTAACCGGTACCACAACAAGCGTTTCGTGGCGATCGCCGAGGAGTTGGGCCTGAAGGGCCCGGCCGCGTCGGAGCCCACGCACGGATGGACCCGGTGCACCATCCCCGACGAGACCGCCACGACGTACGCCGAGGTGATCGCGGGACTGGACGCCGCCCGCCTGCCCTACCTGGGTGTCCCCGCCGTTGCCACGGGCGGGGACGACGAGGACCAGGGCGACGACGAGACCACCGGCGCCGGGGCCGAGGAGGAGCCCAAGAAGAAGCGCCGCGCAGGCAAGCGCCTGGCGATCATCTGCGAGTGCAAGAACGCCAAGGACGAGCCCGCCCGCCGACTCCAGGTCACGCCCAAGGCCGTGATGGACGGCCCGATCATCTGCGGTAACTGCGGAGCACGGTTCGAGCCCGAAGACGCCGCAGCATGGGCCGAGTTCGAGAAGGAGCAGGAGCAGAACGGCCAGGGCGACGACGAGTAGCCCCGCCGAGCGGGCCGTTCCGAGGAACGGCCCGCTCCCCCTGACGCCCCGTCACGTCAACCTGCCGGTACGCAAGATCACCCAAACCGGGCGCAAGGGCGGGCAGTACCCAAAGAAACTCCCCGCGACACGCGGGATTTCGTGATTCACGATGCTCGGAGGGTCTAGGATCGCGATCATGGCAGGACGACGAGGAGCGCAACAGCGAGGCCGATCGGATGTGATCGCGCCCGAGAAGATTGTGCGTCCAGGACTCCCGCTCGCGCCCAACGACCCCGAGCGCCCGATGTATGAGGCGCTCTTGCGTGACATGCAGGTGTCGGGGGCCGAGGTACTGCGTGCGGGCATTCGAGCCCTCTACGCGCAGCGGTTCGAAGAGACGACCCCGCTTCAGGAGGCCAGTTGATTTCACGGACTGCGTGAACATCCCCTGATCAGGGGTCCGGCCTTCCTAGCCGGACTGTTCAGCGCCAGTCACCCGGGGTCTCAGCTCGCTCTGGTTCCTACGCCGTGTTAGCCGAGACTCCCGATCCACAGAACATGCACTGACCCGCCACGTGCCGGTTTCCTAGGCCGACTGTCGGTTTCCTAGGCCGACGTGCGGGGGGCTTCGTGCGTCCTCTTAGCACCGAGGAGCTAGCGCCATCGTAGCGCAGACCCCCGGTGGCGGTACCGGCATGCCTCCAACCGGTGTGTCTATTAGTCCACTTACTGACACCGCCACCGCACCAAAAGAAGACGTTTTGCCCCTGTTTCTCCGGCGGTTGTCGCCGGGGAAGATTGTGCGTGCCGCCGTCCCGGACGGCGACGGCGGATGGGGCAACAGCTACCCCGACATGCTGAAGCTGGACGAGGTCGACGCGGTTCGGCCGGTCGTCATGTATCTGACGTGCCGTCGCCGCCGGTGGGGGGGCGAGTACAGGTTTGTGTACGTGCCGTTCGACCTCGATGCCTCACACGGTGGCCGCGACCAGGTCGAGGCCGACGCGCGCGCCCTGGCCGGTCTGCTCGCCGCCCACGGCATCGCGTCCGTCCCCGTCCGCTCGGGCCCGTCGGGCGGCATCCACCTGTGGACCGCATGCCCCGCCGGACTCGCGCCCGAGGTCGCGCGTGTCATCGGGC